>JAKOWQ010000088.1 GCA_029781465.1 Pseudomonadota bacterium | reverse complement strand
CGCGGTGCCGTTAACCAGCACTTCGGAAACCCCGGTGGCGTACTGGTGAGGCTTGGCGAAAGTGGCGTGGTCCGCGATCCGGGCGGGATCGAACACCACCACGTCGGCGCCATAGCCCGGTGCCAGCCGCCCGCGCCCCTTGATCCCCAGCTGCTTGGCGGGAAGCGAGGTCAGGCGGCGGATCGCCTCGGCCAGGCCGATCACCTGCTGATCGCGGACATAGCGCCCGAGCAGCCGGGCGAAGGTGCCATAGGCGCGCGGGTGGGTGTGGCGCAGCAGGAACTTGCCCTCGGGCGCCATGCTCGCCGCGTCGGAACCGAACATGGTCCAGCGCCAGGCGATGTTCTTTTTCAGGTTGTCCTCGCTCATGGTGTAGTAAGCGGTATCGACCCGGCTGCCGTCCTCGATCACCAGATCGATCATGGTATCCTCGGGGCTGGTGCCGCGCATTTGCGAGACTTCGGCGAGGGTCTTGCCCGAAAGCGGCTTGAGCGCGGGGTTGTCGAAACCCAGCAGCAGCACGTTCTCGGGCCCGCCGGCATTGCGGTAGGTATTGTCCCAGCCCTGCGGCACGCCGCGCATCTCGGCGATCACCCGGGCGCGGATTTCCGGGTCTTTCAGCCGCTCGATCCACTTGTCGCGCCCGCCCTGCTGGACCCACAGCGGCATCGAGGCATCGAGTCCGGTGGCCGCGGCGGTATAGGTATAGACGTTGGCGGTAACGTCGATCCCGGCCTGGCGCGCCGCCTCCATCCGCGCCAGCGCGCCATCGGCCTTGTCCCAGTTCTGCCGCCCCGAGGGCTTCATGTGGTACATCTGCACCCGCGCGCGGCTGCGCCGGCCGATATCGATCAGCTCGTCGAGCGCCTCGAAGTAGTGATCGCTCTCGTTGCGGATGTGCGAGATGTAGCTGCCGCCATGCAGCGCCGCCGCCGAGGCCAGCATGACCAGCTCGTCGGTGTTGGCGAAATTGTCGGGCGCGTAGATCAGCGAGGAGCCGATCCCCAGCCCCCCGGCACGCATTTCCGCCCGGACCAACGCCTGCATCCGCGCGATCTGCGCCGGGGTGGCCCGGACATCGTCATAGCCCACCTCATGCACCCTGAGCGTCCCCGCGCCGATGAACGAGGCGACGTTGCAGCTTACCCCCTTGCGCTCGAGGAAGGAGAGGTATTCGGCCAGCGAGGTCCACCCGACCGGGTATTTGATATCCCCCTGCTCGCGCAGCGCCCGCGCCTTCATCTCGGCATTGAGCGGCCCCATCGAGCTGCCCTCGCCCATCACCTCCAGCGTCACGCCCTGGCGGATATCGCCCTGCGAGCGGCCATCCTCGATCAGGCTCTCGGTCGCCCACGAGAGCATGTTGATGAAGCCGGGGGCAACCGCCTTGCCCCGCGCGTCGATCTCGAGCGCGGCGCGCGCGCTGCCAAGATTGCCGATCGCCGCGATCCGCCCGCCCGCGATCCCCACATCGCCCTCGATCGGGGCGCCGCCCAGCCCGTCGAACACCGTGCCGCCGCGCAGGATCGTGTCATAGCGGCCTCCACGGCGGGCAAAGGCGATCTCGGGAGCCAGCGCGGCTGCGGCCAGCCCGCCCAGCACGGCGCGGCGATTCGGGGTCCAGGTCATGGGCTGGACTGTGCGGACCACCTGCCCTATTGTCCAGCCATCCCCGGGGAGCCTGCTGCGGCTGAGAGGTGTGGGTAAGCGCCACACGACCCGTCGAACCTGAACCCGTTAGCACGGGCGGAGGGAGGGTCGGCATCCTGCGCCCCCGTTCCGTCCCTTGAAGGACTTTGCGCACATGGCCGACATTCCCAGCAAGCTCGAAATCGGCGTCACCACCGGACCGATCCGTGGCTCGAGGAAGATTCATGTCGGTCCGCTCGGCGTGGCGATGCGTGAGATCGGCCTTGAGCCTTCGAGCGGCGAGCCGCCGGTACGCGTCTACGATACCTCCGGCCCCTACACCGATCCCGCCGCGCGGATCGACATCGCGGCCGGCCTGCCCGAACTGCGCAGCGAATGGATTCGCGGCCGCGGCGATGTGGAAGAAGTCACCCAGCGCGAGGTCAAGCCCGAGGACAACGGCCAGCTTGGCCCGGACCGTTCGGGCGGCGTCCCCCCCTTCCCCAACGTGCGCCGCACCGTGCTGCGCGCGAAGCCCGGCGCGAACGTCAGCCAGATGCACTACGCCCGGCGGGGGATCGTCACCCCCGAGATGGAATATGTCGCCGTGCGCGAGAACCTGGGTCGCGAGATGCTGCGCGACCATGTCCGCGACGGGCAGGACTGGGGCGCCAGCATCCCCGATTACGTCACGGGCGAATGGGTGCGCGAGGAAGTGGCGCGCGGCCGCGCGATCATCCCCAGCAACATCAACCACCCCGAGAGCGAGCCGATGGCAATCGGCCGCAATTTCCTGGTCAAGATCAACGCCAATATCGGCAACTCCGCCGTCGCCAGCGACGTCGCATCCGAAGTCGACAAGATGGTCTGGTCGATCCGCTGGGGCGCGGACACGGTGATGGACCTTTCGACCGGGCGCAACATCCACGACACCCGCGAATGGATCCTGCGCAACAGCCCCGTGCCGATCGGCACCGTGCCGATCTATCAGGCGCTCGAAAAGGTCGGCGGGATCGCCGAGGACCTGACCTGGGAGGTGTTCCGCGACACCCTGATCGAACAGGCCGAACAGGGGGTGGACTATTTCACCATCCACGCGGGCGTGCGCCTGCCCTATATCCCGCTCACCGCCAAGCGCGTGACCGGCATCGTCAGCCGCGGCGGCAGCATCATGGCCAAGTGGTGCCTGGCGCACCACAAGGAGAGCTTCCTCTACGAACGCTTCGACGAGATTACCGAGATCATGAAGGCCTATGACATCGCCTATTCGCTGGGCGACGGCCTGCGCCCCGGCTCGATCGCCGATGCCAATGACGAAGCCCAGTTTGCCGAGCTCTATACCCTGGGCGAACTGACCAAGCGCGCCTGGGAGCAGGACGTCCAGGTGATGATCGAAGGCCCCGGCCACGTGCCGATGCACAAGATCAAGGAAAACATGGACAAGCAGCTCGCCGCCTGCGGCGAAGCGCCGTTCTACACCCTCGGGCCGCTGGTGACCGACATCGCGCCGGGCTATGACCACATCACCAGCGGCATCGGCGCAGCGATGATCGGCTGGTACGGCACGGCGATGCTCTGCTACGTCACCCCCAAGGAACACCTCGGCCTGCCCGACCGCGACGATGTGAAAGTCGGCGTCGTCACCTACAAGCTCGCCGCCCATGCAGCAGACCTCGCCAAGGGCCACCCGGCGGCCAAGGTCCGCGACGACGCCCTAAGCCGCGCAAGGTTCGAATTCCGTTGGCGCGACCAGTTCAACCTTTCTTTGGACCCGGATACGGCCGAGCAATACCACGACCAGACCTTGCCGGCGGAGGGCGCCAAGACCGCGCACTTCTGCTCGATGTGCGGGCCCAAGTTCTGCTCGATGAAGATCACGCAGGAGGTGCGGGAATTTGCCAGGCTGCAGAACCAGGGCAGCGAGGGGTTCATCCTCGCCGAGGCCGAGGCGGGGATGGCGGAGATGAGCAAGGTCTATGACGAGACCGGGCGGGAGCTTTACATGGGGGCGGGGGATCGGGAGCGGGATTGAGGGCAAGTATGGAGAAGCTTGACGACAATGATGCAAGGGAACTGCTTGGCAAATTCCTAGAGCATGCCTTTGCGTCGGCCGTTCGAACTCAATCCGATTTCGAGAAAATCGCTAAGCGAGAGGCGGGTCTCCGGCTAAACCATGGCATAACTTTCTGTGTTGATCGGGCGATGCGAACAGCAGAAAATGCGATTGTTTCCAGATTAGTCTCACACTTGGGGCCGCAGCTAGGCCACTATAAAGAGGTTGCTGACGTTTTGTGGGACGTTGCCGCCAAAGGTTTCTCTGATGGCAAACAACCAAATGATCCCAGCTTGGCCGCAAGCTGCTTCTCCAAAATGCATGAACTGTCGGCCAGCACAGTGCAATTCGTGCACCCAGCTTACAACGTGGTCCTGACTGAAGTGGTCAAGGAAATCCAAATTGGTCCGGTGGCTATAAGGAGCGGGTTGGACGTTGCTGCCCGTCTCTCGAAGCAGAATGACAAGATTACCTTTGGGATTGAGCATCCGCCAGGTTTCCAAACTGGCGGTGGAGTTAACTACAATGTGTCCGAAACCATGTGGGACATTGAGGTTGCATCGTCCTCTGCGGCTCGAATTGAACATGCCAGTTGGCTAACTTGCATTGCGACAAGTCTGATCCGCTTGGTGGTAGAGTACAGCAACATGGGCCCGTTGTTCCCACGCAGCGCAGATGTAGAGAATCTGCCCTTTGAGCCCCATCGAACTTTCGACGATCATATTACGGTGATCGCAAGAGAGTCTTTTAGCATGGGAGGTGGAAAGGCTGGTCGTCACTATGAGTTGGGAAAGCAGGCCAAGCGATCTCTGTCGGACAAGGCCCTTCGCGAGCGCATTTCGCAAGTTTTTGATCCACCTAATAAAAGTCTTGCCCAACGATTTTCGCAGGGGCTTGGCTGGCTGGCAAAGGGTCGACAGGCCAAAGATCGTTCTGATCGCTTTCTCTTCTTCTTCACTGCCCTTGAGGCACTGCTATCATCCGACGACAAGACGTCGCCGATCGTTCAGACGATTGCACGCCATGCTGCTGTTCTTTGGACAAATGACATTTCGGAGCGAGTCAAGATTTCACGAAAGATTAGAAAACTCTACGCGACAAGATCCGCGCTTGTTCATGCGGGTACTCGCTCTGTTACATACGAAGGCGCATCCGAGATTCATCAAATCGCTGAGAACGTTTTCTTCGCCGTTTGGGACACTGTTGACCTTAAGATGAAGCACATGAATTTCTGCGAAAAGCTCTCTGAGGCGAGCTATGGGCTGCCCTATTTCAACGAATGAATGTGCGGAATTCGGCGAGGGTTACGGATTTTTGTGACAGGGTTTACGCAGGGTTACGGTGACAGGGTTACGGTGACAGGACAGGGTTACGGTGACAGGTGCAACCGTCCCCAAATTCCCCAAACTCCACCCATTTTCGAGCCAGTTCGCGTTGCTGCCCTCTCTGCCTTCCTCTAAGATTCCCCGATGATCGCCGCGCTGAAGATCATAAAGGTTGGCAAATCGGCGGGGATCCTTCTGCCGGACGAGGTGCTCGCCCAACTCAATGCCAAAATTGGAGACGAACTCGAAGTCGTCCTCACGCCTGGCGGGATTGCAATCAAGGCCAAGCAGCGCTGATTTTGGGCGTCGACGCGGCACAGCGTTATCCACCCCTCATTTTCCTACACAAACCAAATCGGTTATCCTCCTCGGCATGACCGAACCAAACCTTCCCGAACCCGCCCGCCTGATCCCTCAGCACAGCACCGCGCACTGGTCGCGAGCGAAGATGGCGCGGTTTCTGGCCGAGCTGGCCGCCACCCATTCGGTTGCCGCCGCGGCCCGCGTGGTGGGCATGTCGCGCCAGTCGGCCTATCGCCTCAAGGCGCGGCTGCGCGATCAGCCGTTCGATCTGGCCTGGGAGGCGGCGGTGCAATCGGGGTACGATGCGCTGCACCAGGCCGCGCTTGACCGGGCGCTCAACGGGATCGAGGTGCCGGTGCACCACAAGGGCGAGCTGGTCGGCACCCGGCGGCATTACGACGAGCGGCTGACGATGTTCCTGCTTTCCGCGCGCAACCGCCATTTCGTGCCGCTGGAGGCAGTGAGCCGCGCGGCGCGGCAGGAATGGTCGGGCTATTTCGCCGAGCTGCTGGTCCGCGTCCGCGCCGGGCTGGCGATGCCCGACCGCGAGCGGGAATGGCGCGATGAGCAGGATGCGCTCGACGCCGAACTCGGCTCGCCCTGGGGCGATCCTGAAGAAGGTGACACCTGAGATGCGCGATGTGTCACCTTTTGCCGCGCAGCGCCTTGATTAGGCGAGGGAAAGCAGCCGGACAGGGGTGTCACCTTTTGGCTCGGTGTGTCACCGCGAGGGTCACCGCGCCTTGAGCTCGCCCAGCAGCCGCTCGACGTCCTGGGTCCGGCACAGCTCGGTGCCGGGGTGGAGCACAGCGGCGGTGCCGGCGGCGATCGCGCGGAGGAAGGCGTCTTCCAGGCTCTCGCCCGCGATCAGGCCGTGGACGAGACCGCCGACGAAGCTGTCGCCCGCGCCGGTGGTGGAATGGGCGACCGCCTTGATCCCAGGGTGGGTCAGCACCCCGCCGGGATGGACCAGTACCGCGCCGTCCTCGCCCATGGTCACCGCGAGCATCTGCGCCTTGCCGGCATCGACCAGCGGGCGGGCGGCCTCGGCCACTTCGGCGTGGGTCTTGAGCGGGCGCCCGACGAATGCCTCGAACTCGCCGACGCTGGGTTTGGCGATGTGGATGCCCCCGGCCTCGAGCGCGGCCTTGAGCGCCGCGCCCGAAGTGTCGAGCACCAGCTTGCGATCCTGCGCCACCAGCGGTGCGGCGAGGCGGGAGAAGAAATTGTCGGGCACCCCGCGCGGCAGGCTGCCCGAGGCAACCACCCATTCGGCGGGGCTGGCGAAGCACGCGCCCAGCAGCGCGCGCCATTCCTCCTCGGCCACCAGCGGGCCTTCGGGGACGAAGCGGTACTCGTGCCCGGTCGAGCGTTCGTAGACCGCGAGGCTCATCCGGGTGTGGTCGGCGATGGGGATCGCGCGGCGCGGCAGCCCGGCCTCGTCGAGCAGCTCGTCGAGCAAGGCCCCGGTGGGGCCGCCCGAAAGGTAGATCGCCTCGACCGGAACGCCAAAGCGGTGCAGCACGCGGGCGACGTTGAGCCCGCCGCCGCCCGGATCGTACCGCTCGCCGTGGGTGCGGATCTTGCGGGTTGCCGAAACCGCCTCGGCCTCGCAGGCCGAATCGATCGAGGGATTGAGGGTAAGAGTGGCGACGCGGTCCATCGCGGGAGCCTAGCGCTTGCGGACGAATTCGGCCCGCAGCACGAGCCCCTTGATGCCGGGATACTTGCAATCGATCTCCTGCGCGTCGCCGGTCAGCCGGATCGCGGGGATCACGGTGCCCTGCTTGAGCGTCTGCCCCGCGCCCTTGACGGTCAGGTCCTTGATGAGAGTCACCGAATCGCCATCGGCCAGCAGGTTGCCGACCGCGTCGCGCACCTCGACCGCATCTTCGGCGGCGCGTTTGGCCGCCAGTTCCGAGGCGGGCAGCCACTCACCGCTGTCCTCGTCATAGACATAGTCTTCGTCGGCATCGGCCATGCGCGTGCTCTCCTTGTTTGGCCAGCCATGGCAGGTGCGGGCGCGCTTGACCAGAGCGGGAGTGGCAGCCTCGCCATTGCGGGCCCGGCCCTAGGCAAGCCCCTGCCAGACCAGCCTGAGGCCCAGCGCCACCATCAGCCAGTAGATGATGGCATAGAAGCGCGCCGCGTCGATCCGGCGAACCAGCCAGACCCCGGCAAAGGTCGAGCCGATCGCCAGCGGCATCAGGATCGCGGCCATGGTCAGGGTGGTACGGTTGAGCGTGCCGAGCGCGAGATAGCTCGGCACCTTCATCCAGTTGATCGCCGCGAAGAGAATCGCGCTGGTGCCAACGTAGCTCAGGTGATCGAGCTTGCGCGGGGTGACCCACATCTGAAACGGCGGCCCCCCGGCATGGGCGACCTGGCTGGTAAAGCCGGTGGCGGCGCCAAACAGCATCCCTACCCAGCCCGGCGAGCTCGACGCGGCGGCAAAGCGACCGCCCCGCTCGATCCACAGCCGGTAGACGCCGAAGCAGAACGTCACCGCACCGAGCAGCGCCAGCACTCGCTCTTCGGGGATGGCGGAGGCCAACCAGGCCGCCGCTGCCACGCCGATCGCCGCACCGGGCAGCATCCAGCCGACGATCCAGCGATCCCAGGAATGACGAAAGGTCCAGACACTGACCACATCCTGCACCAGCAGCACCGGCAGCAGCACGGCCGCGGCCGTCACCGGTGGCATGGCAAGGGCAAGAAGCGGGGTTGCCAGGGCGCCCAGCCCTGCAAAGCCGCCCTTCGCCAGCCCGAGCAGAAAGACCGCGACCAGGGCCAGGATCAAAGTCAGCGGATCTGTCAGCAACGCCATCGCAGCATCCTGCCAGCACGAAACGCCCGGCATGGCAAGCGGCGCTTGCCGCACCGTGCGCGCTGACCTAGGCTCGGCGCGACAACCAGACACCAGGATTCCCCCCATGCGCCTTGCCCTTTTTGCTGCCACTGCCCTGTCGCTCGCACTCGCCGTCGGCGCCCAGGCCAAACCCGGCCCCGCCACTCCCGAGCAGGTCGCCGAAGCCGCGCTGCGCGCCGCGCCGGTGTTCGACGGGCATAACGACGTGCCCGAGCAGCTGCGCGATCGCCGCAAGAACGTGCTGGGCGCCTTCGACTTCACCGATACCTCGGGCACCGCCGATCCCGCCATTGGCGTGGCCGCGATGCAGACCGATCTCAAGCGGATGCGCAAGGGCCATGTCGGGGCGCAATTCTGGTCGGTCTATGTCTCGGCCAACCTGCCCGAGCCGCAAGCGGTGCAGGCCACGCTTGAGCAGATCGATCTCACCAAGCGGCTGGTCGCGCGCTATCCCGCCGATCTCCAGCTCTGCACCGACAGTGCCTGCGTCGAGGCGGCGTGGAAGAAGGGCAGGATCGCCTCGCTGATGGGGATGGAAGGCGGCCATTCGATCGGCGGCAGCCTGGGCGTGCTGCGCCAGATGCACGCGCTGGGCGCGCGCTACATGACGCTGACCCATTTCAAGAACAACGCCTGGGCCGACAGCGCCACCGACGCCCCGGCGCATGACGGGCTGACCCCCTTCGGCAAGGATGTGGTGCGCGAGATGCAGCGGCTCGGCATTCTGGTCGATCTGGCCCATGTCAGCGAGAAGACCATGCTCGATACCCTGGCGATCGCCGGGGCGCCGGTGATCGTCAGCCATTCCAATGCCTTTGCGCTCAATCCCCACCCCCGCAATGTCACCGACCGCGCGCTCGATGCGATCAAGGCCAATGGCGGGATAGTGATGGTCAATTTCTATCCGCCCTACGTGCTCGACGCCGCGCGGCTGTGGG
>JAKOWQ010000085.1 GCA_029781465.1 Pseudomonadota bacterium | reverse complement strand
GCGCGCAGCGCCGCGCCGCTATCGGTGGTGAAATAGGGCGCGCCGACCCCGGCCGCAAAAATCACCACCCTGCCCTTTTCCAGATGCCGTTCGGCCCGGCGGCGGATCACTGGTTCGCAGACCTGATCCATCTGCACCGCGCTCTGCACCCGGGTATGAACCCCGATCTGCTCGAGCGCGTTCTGCATCGCCAGCGCGTTCATTACGGTCGCGAGCATGCCCATGTAATCGGCCTGGGCCCGGTCCATCCCCTTGGCCGCACCTGCCATGCCGCGAAAGATGTTGCCGCCGCCGATCACCAGGCAGATTTCAAGGCCGGTATCGGCCGCATCCTTCACCTCGCGCGCCAGTTCGGCGACGAACTCGGGATCGATCCCGAACTGCTGGTTGCCCATCAGCACTTCGCCGGACAATTTCAGCAGGATACGCTTGTAGGCGGGCTTGCTCATGGGTTGTGACATCGCTCTCGCAGGGGTTTGTGGGGCCTTATACCCAAGGCTGGTCGATGCCAAGGGTGAGACCCATGAATTGACCGGCACGACATCTTTGCCATCATGGCCGGATGATCAACGTGCTCTTCGTGTGCAGCCAGAATCGCCTTCGCAGCCCGACGGCGGAACAGGTCTTTTCCCATCACCCCACGATCGAGGTAGCCTCTGCGGGAACCAACAACGACGCTGAAAATCCCCTAACCGGTGAACTCGTCCGCTGGGCCGACCTGATCTTCGTGATGGAAAGGACGCACCGGATCAAGATCCAACGCAGGTTCCGCTCCGACCTGAAGGCAGCTCGAATCATCTGCCTTGATATCCCTGACGACTATGAATTCATGGACGAGGAACTGGTCAGGCTGCTCGAAACGAAGGTTACGCGATTCCTACCCGTCGGTTGAAGGCGGATGCAAAAAGGGCGCGGACCTCGCGGCCCGCGCCCCTTCAAATCGGCAGGATGCCAGGGATCAGTTCAGACCGGCAGCCGCTGCGACTTCGGCCGCGAAATCGGTTTCGGCCTTCTCGATGCCTTCGCCCAGCTGGAAGCGGACGTAGTCCTTGAGGACGATCGCCTTGCCGGCTTCCTTGGCGGCCTGGGCCACGACCTGGGCAACCGGGGTCTTGTTGTCCATCACGAACAGCTGCGAAAGCAGCGCGTTGTCCTTGGCGAACTTGGCGACCGCGCCATCGACCATCTTGGCCTGGACCTCGGCGGGCTTGCCGCTTTCGGCAGCCTTTTCGGCAGCGATCTTGCGTTCGCGCGCGATCATCTCGGCATCGAGGCCATCGGCATCGAGCGCCAGCGGGAAAGCGGCGGCGATGTGCATCGCGATCTGCTTGCCCAGCGGTTCGAGCACGTCGGCACCAGCATCCGATTCCAGCGCGACCAGCACGCCAATCTTGCCGAGCATCAGCGCGGCGGCGTTGTGCATGTAGGGGACGACCAGACCGCTCGAGACCGCA
>JAKOWQ010000083.1 GCA_029781465.1 Pseudomonadota bacterium | reverse complement strand
CCGCGACCAGATCGGCCCACAGGCGGCGGACCATGGCGGCGGTCGCTTCGAACCCGAGGGTGACGAAGCTTGCCCCGATCAGTGCCTCCATCACATCGCCCAGGATGTTGTCGCTGTCCTGCCCGCCATCCTCGCGCGCCTGCTTGCCCAGGTGGATGTGCTGGCCAAGCCCGATGGCGCGGGCAACCTGGGCGCAGGTTGCGCCGCTTACCAGCGCGTTGAGCCGCTGCGAAAGCCGCCCTTCGTTGCCGCCCTCAAGCTTGTAGAGCCATTCCGCGATGACCATGCCCAGCACCCGGTCACCCAGAAATTCCAGCCGCTGGTAATCGCGCGCCGCCCCGGTGCTGCCGTGGGTCAGCGCCTCAAGCCAGAGCGCCTCGTCGACGGGCGGTCGCCCGGCGAGGGTGGCGAGGAATTCGCGGGTTTGGCCGGTCAGCACCGGCGCCTCAGAATGTCCCGCCGATGCGGTTCCAGCGCGCGGCGGTGAACCAGGTCCACGGCTTGTACCAGCTCGATCCGCCATCGGTGGAGAACATCATGATCCGCGCCCGGCCCACCAGATTGTCCATCGGAACCATGCCGATGCCCTGGCCGGGGACGGCTTCAAAGCGGCTGTCTTCGGAATTGTCGCGGTTGTCGCCCATCAGGAACAGGTGGCCTTCGGGAACGATGAACTCGATCGTGTTGTCCTGCGGGCGGTTGCCGAGATCGAGCACATCATAGCTGCGCCCGCCCGGCAGTGTTTCGCGGTAGCGCGGATAGCGGCAGACATCGTTGTTTTGCGCATCCTTGGCTTCGAACTGGGGCGAGACGCAGCGGGTGTTGGCGCTGACCGGAATTTCGAAATCCGCGATCTTGACCTTGGGCACCGGCGCTCCGTTGAGCCACAGCACACCGTCCTGCATCTGCACGTGATCGCCGGGCAGGCCGATCACCCGCTTGATGTAATCGACGTCCTTGAGCGGGGGCTGCTTGAAAATCACCACGTCGCCGCGTTCGGGAGTGGAGGCGAGCAGACGGCTTTCCGGCAGCAGCGGAACGCTGAAGGGCAGCGAATAGCGCGAAAAGCCATAGGACCACTTGGAAGCAAGCAGATAATCGCCGTTCATCAACCGCGGCAGCATCGATTCGCTCGGGATGTTGAATGGCGAAAAGATGAAGCTGCGGAAAACCACCACGATAACCGCCAGCTTGAGCAGGAAGACGGGAAAGCTGTCTTCCTGCTTGGCGGGCTTCGCAGGCTTGGCCGGTTTGCCGGTTTCGAGCGGATTGGGGGTCGTTTCGGTCATCGATCAAGTCCATGTTGGCCCTGAGGGCGCGCGTCAAGTGCCAGGGCGGCGTTTTGGCAGACCGGCACCCGGCCAATCTCCCGCGCTGAATACGTTTTTACCGGCTTGGCCCGGCGCAAGACCACGGGCATAGCGCTATCGATGAACCAGCGGAGCAAGACGATGAACGACGCGGTGACGGCCGCCTGGAGCAAGCTCGAAGCGCTCGATCGGCCTGGCCTCGGGCAATTGTTCGCTGCGGGGGACCGGCTTGACGCGCTTTCGGCGCGGCTCGAACTGCCGGGCGGCGCGATCCGTTTCGACTGGTCGAAAACCCACCTCGACGCCGCGCACCTTGCCGCTTTCGAGGAACTGGCCGAAGCGGTTGGCTTTTCCGCGAGCCGTGCAGCGATGGTTGCGGGAGAGGCGATCAACGCCACCGAAGGGCGCGCGGTGGAGCACACCGCCCAGCGCGGGATCGGCGATCCCGAAAGCGTCGCGCTGGCCGGGGCCTTTCACGCCCGGATGGCGGCGCTGGTGCGCGCGATCCACGCCGGGGCGCTGGGCGAGATCCGGCACCTGATCCACATCGGCATCGGCGGATCGGCGCTGGGCCCGGCGCTGGCGATCGACGCGCTGGCCCGCGATGGCGCGCTGGTCGATGTCCAGGTGGTGTCCAATATCGACGGCTGTGCGCTTGAAGCGGCCTTTGCCCGCTGCGATCCGGCAACCACGCTGATCGCCGTCGCCTCGAAGACGTTCACCACCACCGAGACCATGACCAATGCCGCCTCGGCGCTTGACTGGCTGCGCGACAACGGCGTGGCCGATCCCTATGGCCGGGTGGTTGCGCTGACCGCCAGTCCCGAAAAGGCGGTTGAATGGGGGGTGGACGAAACCCGGGTTTTGCCCTTTTCGGAAAGCGTCGGGGGGCGCTATTCGCTGTGGTCGTCGATCGGCTTTCCGGTCGCGCTGGCGCTGGGCTGGGAGGATTTCGCCGAATTCCTCGACGGCGCGGCGGCGATGGACCGGCATTTCCTTGAAACCGAAGGCGCCGCCAACCTGCCGCTGCGCGCGGCCTTTGCCGATCTGCTCTATGCCCGGCTGCGCCACTGCCAGACGCGGGCCTGCTTCGCCTATGACGAGCGGCTGCGGCTGCTGCCGAGCTATCTTCAGCAGCTTGAGATGGAGAGCAACGGCAAGCGGGTGAAGGCCGATGGCGGGCCGGTCGATGGCCCCACCGCACCGATCACCTGGGGCGGGGTGGGCACCGATGCCCAGCACGCGGTGTTCCAGCTGCTGCATCAGGGAACCCATGTGGTTCCGGTCGATTTCATCGCCGCGATCGCACCGGGGGACGAGCTTTCGCCCGACCACCACCGCAACCTGCTGGCCAACTGCTTCGCCCAGGGCGCGGCGCTGATGGCGGGCAAGAGCTCCGACGATCCCGCGCGGGCCTATCCGGGTGACCGGCCTTCGGCGACGATCCTGCTCGACGATCTAAACCCCGCGACGCTGGGCGCGCTGATCGCCTTTCACGAACACCGCACCTTCGCCAACGCGGCGCTGATGGAGATCAACGCCTTCGACCAGTTCGGAGTGGAGCTGGGCAAGGAAATCGCCAAGGCGATCGTGGGTGGCGGGGCAAGCTTCGATCCCAGCACCGAGGCGCTGCTGGCCGAGGCTGGGATTCAGTAGGACAAAAAAGATTTAGCAGCCCGGAATTTGCTTTAGTACTTTCTCATCGCTCACAGGAAAAAGGCCGGATTCTTCCTTTATTCCAGCAGCTTGCCAGATCTTGATCGCATATCGATAGGCCTCTTCACGGTCTTCGGTCGCGAACGGGTCAACGTCTTGAATAAGCCGCTCAAGCCTCGGTTTGACACGCGACGGATCGCGGGGGCTTGGTTGGTTGGCAATATCGGAGATGGCGGAATTGACTGCAAAGGTCAGGGGGGCAAGATCCTCCGAGACATCGACGCCAGCATAGCACGATGTAGGCTGAAACTTTGACAGTCGTGCGAGTTTGGTCAGCTCGTCAGAAGGTTCGCCCGCATTGCTTGCGCAACCAGTGAACAGGATCAGGCCAAAAAACAGCACAACGATTGGCTTCAGCATCGCAATGATCACTTCCTTCAGAGATTGTGAAACGCAGACTATCACACTGCACAGCAATTACGATTGGCAAACCCGTGCCTGACGCCCCATATCGCGGGGCATGACAGAATTTGACTATGACCTGTTCGTGATCGGCGCCGGATCGGGCGGAGTGCGCGCCAGCCGGATTGCCGCTTCGCACGGCGCCCGGGTGGCGGTGGCCGAGGAATACCGGGTGGGCGGCACCTGCGTGATCCGCGGCTGCGTGCCCAAGAAGCTGCTGGTCTATGCCAGCCACTTCGCCCATTCGTTGCACGACGCGCCCACCTATGGCTGGACACTGGAAGGCAAGAGCTTCGACTGGGCCAGGCTGCGCGATTTCGTGGCCGGCGATGTCGACCGGCTCGAACGCGCCTATACCTCGACGCTTGACAGCAACAGGGTCGAGCATTTCCACGAACGCGCGGTGGTCGCCGGGCCGAACACCGTTCGCCTTGCCGGCGGGCGCGAGATCAGCGCGAAAGCGATCCTGATTGCGGTTGGCGCCTGGCCGGTGCTGCCCGAAATCGACGGGGTGGAGCACTGCATCACCTCCAACGAGGTGTTCCAGCTGCCCGAATTGCCCCGGCGGGTGGTGATCCAGGGCGCGGGCTACATCGCGCTCGAATTCGCGGGCGTGTTCAACGCGCTGGGCAGCGAGGTGACCGTGGTCAACCGTTCGGACAAGATCCTGCGCGGCTATGACCATGACCTGACCGACCGGCTGCTGCCGATCCTGCAGGCGCGCGGGATCGAATTCGCCTTCAACCATCCGATCGAGAAGGTGAGCAAGCAGGCCGACGGATCGCTGCTGGTGCGCACCGCGGGCGGCCTGGATCTGGCGGCCGATGCCGTGCTGGTCGCCACCGGGCGCAAGCCCAAGACCGAGGGGCTGGGGCTGGACAGTGTGGGGATCGAGCTAGGATCGAACGGCGAAATTCCGGTCGACGAATACAACCGCACAAGCTGCCCCGGCATCTATGCGGTAGGCGACGTGACCGACCGGGTGCAGCTTACCCCGGTGGCGATCCGCGAGGGCCATGCCTTTGCCGATACGGTGTTCGGCAATGCCCCGCGCACCGTGGCCTATGACCATATTCCCAGCGCGGTCTTCACCCAGCCGCCGATCGCCTCGGTCGGGCTGACCGAGGCGCAGGCGCGCACGGTGCACGGGCATGTCCAGGTGTTCAAATCGGACTTCCGCCCGATGCAGAACATGTTCTCCGATCAGGCCGAGCGCGGATATTACAAGCTGGTGGTCGATCCGGCGAGCGACAGGGTGCTGGGCGTGCATATGCTGGGCCCCGATGCGCCCGAAATCCTCCAGGCGGTGGCAATCGCGGTCAAGGCCGGATTGACCAAGACGCAGTTCGACGAAACGGTGGCGTTGCATCCCTCGATGGCCGAGGAACTGGTGCTGATGCGCTAGGGTGCATCCTGCAACCAGATAGCTAATCTCCCGGCAAACAGACGGGAGAACGGTCATGGCCGGTACGGTGTTTGTCTCAGGAGGCAGCGGCTACATCGCCGGGTTTCTGATCCGCCAGCTGGTGGCCGAAGGGTGGATGGTCCACACCACGATCCGCAATCTCGCGCGTGAGGGGGAGGTGCGGGGCAGCCTGGGGGTGGACAATTCCCGGGTGAAATTCTTCGCCGCCGATCTCACCAGCGATGCCGGCTGGGACGAGGCGATGGCGGGGTGCAGCCATGTTGCCCACCTTGCCTCGCCCTTGCCCACCGATGCACCCAGCCATGAGGACGAACTGATCGTTCCCGCGCGCGACGGGGCCTTGCGCGCGCTGCGCGC
>JAKOWQ010000074.1 GCA_029781465.1 Pseudomonadota bacterium | reverse complement strand
GGCCCGGTTCAGCGACGTTACCGAAGGTTCGGTGGCGACCGATGCCTCGCCGATGCGGCCCGACCTGATGGCGGCGATCAACAAGGCGATGGGGGTGGCCTATCCGGGGGTGCCAGTGTTCCCTTCGCAGGCCTCGGGCGCTTCGGATTCGATGTGGTACCGCTCGGTGGGTGTGCCCAGTTATGGCGCGAGCCCGACCTTCAGCAAGGATTCGGAAGACTTCAGCCACGGCCTGAACGAGCGGGTGCGGCTGTCCAACATCGCGCCGGGGGTGAACTATTACCTGGTGCTGCTGGGCGAGCTAGCCAAGTAGTGCATCGAGCGCGGCGCGGGCGATCGCGCCCGCCTCGGCGGGGCTGAACGCCTCGGGCGAAAGGCACAGCTCGAGCCACAGCCCGTCGACCAGCGCGGTGATCGCGATGGCCGCGCGGCGCAGGCGTGGTTCGGGCAGGCCGCACTCTGCCAGCAAGACTTCGAGCCGCGCGCGCGAGGCGGCATATTGGCGGGCATGCTGGGCGGCGATGTCCTCGCGGCTGCGCACCAGGCTCCAGAACGCAATCCAGGTCGCAAGCAGTTCGCCGCTCGCCACGGGGGGAGCAAAGCTGGCGGTGACGAAGGCCTCGAGCCGGGCGCGGGGATCGGCTCCGGCGGCGGCAACCGCAACATCCAGCGCGTCGCTGACCTGAACCTCGACATGGGCATAGGTGGCCGAAACCAGTGCGTCGATCCCGCCGAAGTAGTGCCCGACCAGGCCTGGCGAGACCCCACCTTCGAGCGCGATCGCGCGCACGCTGGCGCCCGAGGCACCCTCGCGCGCCAGCACCCGCGCGCAGGCCGCGATCAGGCTGAGGCGGCGGGTATCGGGCTCGGCCCGGCGAAAGGCGGGTTGTGCTTTCACTTGCCGCATCCTGCCACTTGTTATACGAATGTTCAACAAGCGAAGCGGAGATTCGGGAAGACAATGCCCATGCTCGATCAGGCCCTTGCCGAAATCACCAGCGACCGGGCCGATCCCGACGCCGATTTCAGTCTGCCGGGCTGGATCTACACCGACCGCGAATTCTTCGATCTGGAAATGGAGCGGATTATCCGCCCGAGCTGGCAGATCGTCTGCCATGTGAACGAAATCGCGAACCCCGGTGACTATCAGACGATCGACTATCTGGGCGAGAGCGTGGTGGTGATCCGGGGTGAGGACCGTCAGGTGCGCGCCTTCACCAACGTCTGCCGCCACCGCGCGATGCGGCTGGTGGAGGGGCCTTCGGGCTGCGCGCGCAAGCTGGTCTGCCCCTATCACGCCTGGACTTTCGAGAGCGACGGGCGGCTTTCGGGCGTGCCGATGAAGAGCGAGTATCCCGCGCTCAGGCTTGAGGACAACGGGCTTGCAACGGTGGCGCACGAGGTTTGGCACGGCTTCGTCTTCGTCAACCTTGCCCCGGCCGGATTCCCATCGGTGGCACAGATGATGGCGCCGTTCGAGGATGAGGTTGCGCAATATCGTTTCGAAGACATGCAGCGCATGGCCCCGGTCCGCACCCGCCCGCGCGGCGTCAACTGGAAGAACGTGGGCGACAACTATTCGGACAATCTCCACATCCCGGTCAGCCACGATGGGCTTACCCGCCTGTTCGGGCGGACCTACCGGATCGAGCCGTTTGGCTGGGCCGACCGGCTCCACGGCACCGTGGTGGAGGATGAACGGCAGAACTTCTGGGAAAAGGTCTATCGCCGGCACATGCCCAGGGTGGAGCACCTGAGCGACGAGGCCCACAAACTGTGGCTCTATTACAAGCTGTGGCCCAACATGGCCTTTGACATCTACGCCGACCAGATCGACTTCATGCAGTGGCTCCCGATCAGCCCGACCGAATGCCTGCTGCGCGAAGTGGCCTATGCCTTGCCCGATCCGCGCCGTGAGATGAAGCTGGTGCGCTATGCCAACTGGCGTATCAACCGGGTGGTCAATGCCGAGGATACCTGGCTTATCACCCGCGTGCAGCAGGGCATGGCCAGCAAGAGCTACGGCAACGGCCCGATCGCCAGCAGCGAAACCTGCCTGAGGAGCTTTGCGCGCAAGATCCGTGCACTGATCCCCGAAGCCCGCCAACCCTTTGCGCCCGCACCGGGCTGGAGCAAGAAATGACCAAGACCTACGATGCGCTGATTATCGGCGGCGGGCACAACGGCCTCGTCTGCGCGTTTTACCTTGCCAAGGCCGGGATGCGGGTACGCGTGCTCGAACGCCGCCATGTGGTCGGCGGGGCGGCGGTGACCGAGGAGTTCCATCCCGGCTTCCGCAATTCCACCGCCAGCTACACCGTCAGCCTGCTGCGCCCCAAGGTGATCGCCGACATGCGGCTTGCCGATTACGGCTACCGCGTGATCGAGCGCACGATCAGCAACTTCTTTCCCTTCCCCGACACCTATCTGAAGCTCGGCGGCGCGCCGGGGCGGACCGAGGCCGAATTCGCGCGCTTCTCGAAGAAGGATGCCGAAGCCTATCCGCATTACGACGCCGCGCTGGAAAAGGTCGCGCAGGTGCTGCGCGATCTGGCCCTGCAGGTTCCGCCCAATGTTGGCGGCGGGCTTTCGGCACTGGTCGCCGCAGCACGGCAGGGCTGGCCGATGGCCCAGATGGACCTGTCCACGCAGCGCGATCTGCTCGATATCTTCACCAAATCGGCGCGCGATTTCCTCGACGGCTGGTTCGAAGACGATCACGTCAAGAGCGCCTTCGCCTTCGACGCGGTGGTCGGCAATTATGCCGGGGTCTCCACCCCCGGTTCGGCCTACGTCCTGC
>JAKOWQ010000062.1 GCA_029781465.1 Pseudomonadota bacterium | reverse complement strand
TGAAGCGCCGCGCGCGGGCGATGTGATCGAGGTAGAGCGCCTCAATCTCATGGATCTGTTCAAGGCCACCCCATTCGGGGCGGGTCCGGGCGATGCCGATCTCGACGTCGCGGAACTCGGCGTTCAGCGTCTGCGGCCAGGCGCTCTGCTCCTGCCAGGCGCAGGGCAGCAGCGCCGCGCCGCCTGCCTGGATCCAGCGCTCGCGTCCCAGCTCGGCCAGGGCAGAGGCGGCATCGCCTTCGACCATCATCGAAAGATCGTGCCATGGCCCATAGAGGCCGCTGCCGTGGGGATGGTGGCGGCGCGGGTCCGCCTCGAGGTGTTCGGGCGTGTCCCAGCGATCGCCGGTCAGGTCGATCCCGCCGCAGACCGCGAAGGCGCCATCGATCACCACGATCTTCTGGTGATGGCTGCAACCGATCGGATGGGCGGAATCGAACCGGAAATCGATCGCGCGGTGCAGCCACCAGCGCAGCAGATCGACGATCATCGATCCGCGCAGCAGAAACTTGAGCGCACCCACATTCCATTTCAGAACCCGCACCTCCAGGTCCGGGTTGCGCTTGCAGAGCCAGATCACGAAGGCGCCCAGTCGCGCGGGCCATTTCGAGCGATCGGGGGCATTCCACCAGCGCCGCCCCGGACCCAGCCGGACCCGCGTATCGAAATCCCATCCAATCAGCATGATCCGCTGCCGGGCGCTCAGCATCGCCTGCTGCATCAGCAGGAAGAACGCCGCGGCATCGACCACCACATGCGCCCGGCTGGCGCGGGCAAAGCGCCAGACCGAGGGGCTGGCCGGCACCGACGGGCTTTCCTCTTCCATATCCGCATCATATCCACCGCGCGCGGGCCAGTCACCTTTTCCTCGCCTTCGCGATATGACATGCGGAAACCACGAACGCCCTGTTCCGATCGTCTGCCTGGCTGGCCGCACTGATCATGGCCGTGGCGGCGCTGCTCTATTTCCGGCACCTCGACACGGTGAAGGCGCCGATCTGGGATGAAACCTATTATCTGACTTCAACCGCGCGCTACCATGAAGGGCGCACCCAGTTTGCCTCGCACCCGCCGCTCGGCATGATGCTGATCGCGGCGGGAGACATGGCCAGCGGACGCAATTCCCGGGCCGACTGGAAGCGGATCGGAGCCGAAGTAACGATCGCGACCGAAGCGATGCCTGCCGGGTTCGACTATGCTGGCCCCCGTTTGGCCCCCGCGTTGTTCGGGGCGATCGCTGCCGGGCTCTTCGCGCTGATAATGCTCGAGCTGACCGCGAGCACCTGGGCCGCCGCTTTGCTTTCACTGCTGTTCCTGGCCGATACGGCGGTGCTGGTGCAGGTCCGCGCCGCGCAGCTCGATGCCTTTCAGCTTGCCTTCGTACTCGGCGCGATCCTTGCCGCGCTGCTTGCGGTCAGGCGACGCGGATGGCTGGCGCCTTTCGCATTCGGTGCCTGCCTGGTGGCAGCGGTGCTGGTAAGGGCCAATGCGGCGATGCTCGGGATCATGGCGCCGTTCTTGCTCTGGCCGGCCGCCAAGGCACAGGACCTGCCCGAACTGGGAAAAAGGATCGCCGCCGGCGCAATAGGTGGGCTGGCGGCCGCCTTGCTGACCCTCGCCGCATACATCGCCATGACCCCGCTTGCGCCAGACCCGGCAACACCCGCCGGAAAGGGGGATCTGGCCCTCATTGCGCCCGCGCACGCCCGCGTTATCGAAACCGGCAAATGGGGCCCCGCCGCGGCGATCGGTTTGGCGCAGGGAATCCAGGCCCGGATGCGCGACGATCTGGCGGCGACTACCCAAACCGATGCCCGCGGCTCACACCCCGGCGACTGGCTGGTGGGCAGCGGCATGATCCTGTTCCGCTCGGACCGATCGAGCGGAACCATGCACGCGATCGGTCTGGCCCCCAATCTGGTCGTGTGGCTGGTATCGCTGTTCGGCGTGATCACCAGTCTGCTGCCGTCGCGGCTGGCGGGCAACCGGACCCGCACCATGCTGCTGCTCGCCTGGGGTGCCAACATGGCAGCGCTGCAATACCTTGACGGTCTGCGCGTGCTCTATCTCTACCACTACTTCATCCCGCTGATGCTCGGACATGCAATGGCGGCAATGGAGTGGAAGCGAATGGGCCTGCCCCGGCGCGGGGCGCTGGTCGTGGCGGCGGCGGTGCTGGCCTTTGCGGCGGCCCTGTGGCCCTTTGCCTTGGGCGAAGTCACCCCAGGCTGGCTCTGCGGCACCGCGATACCCGGTTGCACGGGCTGATTCGCATCGTCCCATGACCCTCAATTACAAAAACGGCCCTCCTTGCGGAGAGC
>JAKOWQ010000060.1 GCA_029781465.1 Pseudomonadota bacterium | reverse complement strand
ATTTCGCCTCAACCGCGCGCCCGAAACCCGGATCGCGCTGTGGGCCGATGGCTATATGCTGCGGGGCGACAGCACGGCTGCATCCACCCTGCGCAGCGATATGGTCCCCTCGGGCGAGGTCATGGTGACCGAGCGCGGGCAAAGCCGGGTCTTCTCGTTCCACGCGCCCCGGTCGGGTGCGGGGCATTCGGTCCACGATGGCGATATCCTGGCACCGATGCCGGGCAAGGTCATCGCGGTCGATGTGGCCGCTGGCCAGCGCGTGAGCAAGGGCCAGCGATTGATGGTGCTCGAAGCGATGAAGATGGAGCACGCACTCACCGCTCCGTTCGATGGCACCGTTGCCGAACTTACCGCCGTGGCCGGTGCCCAGGTTCAGGTCGAGGCGCTGCTCGCCCGGATCGACGCGGCGGACGAATGACCTGGAAGGACGAGATCGCGGAGCTGCGCCGGCGGCGCGAGCTGGCCGAGCAGATGGGTGGCACCGAAAAGGTCGCGCGCCAGCATTCGCGCGGCAAGATGGATGCGCGGGCGCGGATCAAGGGGCTGGTCGATCCCGGCAGCTTTCGCGAGATCGGCAAGATCGCCGGGCGCGGCGCCTATGGCCCCGATGGCGAGCTTCTCGATCTTGCCCCGTCCAACCTGATCTTCGGGCGCGCCAATATCGAGGGCCGCCCGGTGGTGGCCTCGGCTGATGATTTCACCGTACGCGGCGGAGCGGCCGATGCCGCGATCAAGCGCAAGTTCGTGCAGTGCGAAGCGATGGCGCACACCCTCAAGATCCCACTGATCCGCATGATCGACGGGACCGGCGGAGGCGGTTCGGTCAAGACGCTCGAACAAATCGGGGCAACCTATGTGCCCGCGGTCCCGGGCTGGGGCGACGTGGTCAAGAACCTCGACACGGTGCCGGTGGTGGCGCTGGCGCTGGGGCCCACCGCAGGGCTTGGCGCGGCGCGGGTGGTGGCGAGCCACTATTCGATCATGGTCAAGGGCCTCAGCCAGCTGTTCGCGGCCGGGCCGGCGGTGGTCGAGGCGATTGGCGAGGCGAGTGACAAGGAACAGCTGGGCGGATCGATCATCCATACCCGCAACGGCGTGGTCGACGAAGAGGTGGCGAGCGAGCAAGAAGCCTTCGCCCGTGCCCGCCACTTCCTTTCGTACCTGCCCAGCCATGTCGGGCAAGCCGCACCGCGTACCGCCAATGCCGACCCTATCGACCGCCGCGATCAGAAGCTGATCGGCCTTGTCCCGCGCGAGGCCAAGCAGGTCTATTCGATGCGCAAGCTGCTGGAGATGGTGTTCGATCAAGGATCGGTGTTCGAGATGGGCAGGCTTTGGGGCCGCGCCGCGATCACCGCCTTCGCCCGGCTCGATGGATGGCCGGTGGCGGTGCTGGCCAGCGATCCCAGCTATCTTGGCGGATCGTGGGAAGCGCGCACCAGCGAAAAGGCCGAGCGCTTCATCAAGCTGGCCGACCAGTTCCGCCTGCCGGTGGTCCATCTGGTCGACAATCCCGGCTTCATGATCGGGCGCGAGGCCGAGATGGCGGGCACGATCCGCTATGGCGTCCAGGCGATGAACGCGATCTACAAGGCCACGGTGCCGCTGTGTTCGGTGATCGTGCGCCGCGCCTATGGCATCGCCGGCAGCGCGATGAGCAACGCCGAAACCTTCCAGTACCGCTTCGCCTGGCCCTCGGGCGACTGGGGCAGTCTGCCGATCGAAGGCGGGATCGAGGTGGCCTACAAGAGCGAAATCGAGGCCGCCGAAGACCCGCAAGCTCACCTGGAGGCGATCCGCGAACGCCTCAACCGCGTACGCAGCCCATTTCGCACCGCCGAAATCTTCGGGATCGAGGACATCATCGACCCTCGCGAAACCCGGCCCCTGCTGTGCGAATTCGCCGATCTAGCGTGGAAAGCGCTGGGGGAGGGCTAGACTGGGCGCCTTCCGCCGCGTGGGCGCGCCGCTATGCCTGGTCTGACGATGCAAAGTGCATCAGCTGATCCTGAAGCGCCTTCTGAAATGCGGGTCGGCTGGTCATGCGATTGAGGAAATTCTCGGTAGCGGGGCGCGTGCCGAAGGCGCGGACCTTTTCCACCCGCAAGACGTCGGCCATCAGGAGATCGGCAAGAGTGAACCGGTTACCGACCAGCCATTCGCGTTCGCCCAGTACCCGCTCCATGTGATTGAGTCGGCCTTCCATCCACGGCGTAAGGCCGTTTTCGGCAGCGCCAGTGATCTCAAGAAACCACCAGGGAACCGTTACCATCTCAACGGAATTGAGTGCGGCAACGACCCATTGAATCGTCTCCGCTTCCCGGGAGGGCTCACGCGGCAGCAAATGCGCGCTCTTGCGGCCCAGATGCAAAAGGCAGGCCCCGCTTTCAAAGATCTCCAGGTCGCCATCCGACATGTAAGGCACCTGACCGAATGGCTGGTGATCAAGGTGGTTGGTCTCCCGATCGCCAAACGGCACGGTTTTGACCTGATAAGCAAGACCCGCCTCCTCGCAGGCCCAGCGCAGCCGCAGATCGCGCACGAATCCCCGGGGGGCCTGCGGAACCCAATCCAGTGTCCAGATCGTCAGATCGCCCACAGCCGCTATCCTTTCATTCCCAGCGCGGCGCCCAGATAGTCCGCCAGTTCCGCCTGCTGCGCAGCGCTGAGCCGCAATCCCAGCTTGGTGCGCCGCCACAGCATGTCCTCGGCGGTCAGGGCCCATTCCTCGGCCCGCAGGTAATCGACCTCGGCCTGGCTCAGTCCGGCGCCGAAATCGCGCCCCAGGTCGGCCCAGCCTTGCGCAGCGCCCAGCCAGCGTTCGGCGCGGGTGCCATAGGCACGGGCCAGGCGATCGGCCTGAACTTCGCCCAGGAAGGGATAGCGCCCGGCCAGATTGGCCTTGAGCAGGGGCAGCTCTTCCATCCCGAAATCGCCGCCCGGCAGCGCTCGCAGCCGAGTCCAGGCGGGGCCGGAAAGCGTATGCAGCCGCGTGCCGAGCCGGTCCACGGCTTCCTCGGCCAGATGGCGATAGGTGGTAATCTTGCCGCCATAGACCGACAGCAGCGGCGCGCCTTCGTCCTCGTCCGAAAGGTCGAGCCGATAGCCGCGGGTCGCCGCCTCGGGCTTGCCCGATCCGTCGTCGACCAGCGGGCGCACACCGGAATAGGTCCAGACCACATCCGCCGGGGCGATCGGCCGGGCGAAATAGCGGCTCGCCCCTTCGCACAGATAGGCGATCTCTTCCTCGCTCGCGGCGATCGGATCGCCCTCGCGCTGATCGGCGTCGGTGGTGCCGATCAGGGTGAAATCGCGCTCATAGGGAATGGCGAAGAAGATCCGCCCATCGGGAAGCTGGAAGAAATAGGCATAGGGATGGTCGAACAGCTTGCGCACCACGATGTGCGATCCGCGAACCAGCCGCATCCCGTGGTCGGGCTTGTCCCCCACCAGGTTTTCGACCTTGAGCACCGCCGGCCCTGCGGCGTTGACCAGCGCGCGGGCGCGGATCGTCCCGCACGGGGTTTCGATCATCCAGCCCCCGGCCTCGCGCCGCGCCGAGGTCACCGGGGTGCGGGTCAGCACTTCGGCCCCGTGCTCTCGCGCATCCATCGCATTGAGCACCACCAGCCGGGCATCGTCGACCCAGCCGTCTGAATATTCGAACCCTGCCGCGAAGCCCGCCTTGAGCGGCGCACCAGCGGGATGTCGGCGCAGATCGATGCTTCGGGTGGCAGGCAGGCGCTTCCTGCCGCCGATATGGTCGTAGAGGAACAGCCCCAGCCGCAGCAGCCAGCGCGGGCGCAGGCCGTGCACATGAGGCAGGACAAAGCGCATGGGGTGGATGATGTGCGGGGCGATGGCCCACAAGGCTTCACGCTCGGCCAGCGCCTCGCGCACCAGCGCGAACTCATAGTGCTCCAGATAGCGAAGGCCGCCATGGATCAGCTTGGTCGAGGCCGAGCTGGTGCCGCAGGCCAGATCGCCGGCTTCAATCAGCACAACCCGCGCGCCGCGCCCGGCGGCATCGCGCGCGATCCCCGTGCCGTTGATCCCGCCGCCGATTACCGCAAGATCGAACATCGACTCCATCGTCGCCTCAATTCAGCTCCGGACCGGTCACCGGCCGCGCCATCCCCGGCGGGGTCAGGCGGCGGAACAGGCGACCGTGCTCGCTGTAGAGTACCGCCGCGAGCGAGACCAGTCCGCACCCCAGCAAGGCCAAAGCCAGCGGCCGTGCGGTCCCGTCGTAAACCTGCCCGCCCAGCCCGCCCAGCAGCGAACCCACCACCATTCGCGAAAAGGCCTGGAACGAGCTGGCTGCACCGGCGATCCGGGCAAAGGGTTGCAGGGCGATCGAGCCGAAATTGGCCCCCAGAAAGCCCATCAGGCAGATGTTCGCGCCCATCAGCGGAATGAAATGCCACAGATCCTCCTTGCCGCCAAAGGCCTGCCAGACCTGGACCAACGATACGACAATGTAGGCGATCAAGGCAGCATGGCTGACCCGCCGCGCACCGAAGCGCTCGACGATTCGCGCGTTGGAGAAGTTGGCCACCGCCAGCCCGGCGGCGAGCAGCGCGAAGATCAGCGGAAAGCTCTCTCCCGCCCCGAATTGCTCGGCGATCAACTGCTGCGCGCTGTTGAGATAGGTGAACATGGCCCCCGCAAGCATCGCCCCGCCGACCACATAGCCCAGCGCGGCGCGATTGCTTGCTGCCTCGGCCATGTTTGCCGCAATGGCCCCGATCGCGACGGGCTGGCGGAACCGGGGGTCAAGCGTTTCGGGCAGACGCGAATATACCCACGCCGCCACAATCGCCGCCATCACAGCCATGCCGCCGAAGATCCAGCGCCAGCCCGCGACCAGCAGCACCGCCTGGCCGTAACTGGGCGCGATCATCGGCACGAACATGAAGACCACCGAAATAGTCGACATCATCCGGGCCATCCGGTCGCCCCCAAACCGGTCGCGGATGATTGCGCTGGGCAAGGTCGCCAGCGCCGCGCTGGCCAGGGCCTGCAGCGCACGAAGCACCAGGAGCATGGGAAAGCTTGTCGCCAAGGCGCAGCCAATCGACAGTATTCCGTACCCGGCAAAGGCACACATCAGCACCGGACGGCGACCGAACCGATCGGCCAGGGCGCCCGGCAGGAGCGAGCCGAAAGCCGCCGCGAACAGGAACACGCCGATCACCAGCTGCCGGCTGTTGGGATCCGCAATCTTGAGATCGCGGGCGATTTCGCCCAGCGCGGGCAGCATGGCATCGATGCACAGCGCTTGCAGCGCCATGGTCATCGCCATCATGGCGATGAATTCGCGCTCACCGATGCTGGCCGGTGAGGAAGAAGGCTGCGCGCAGTCCATTGGCCGCCATTGGCCGCAATGCGCGAGGCAAGCCAGCGTTTTCGCCGCTGTTTCATGCCGCGCACTGCCACTATGCTGTGGACGATGGACGAATCCGCCGAATTCGACGACGAGCCGCAGGGGCTGCGCAAGATCATCCATGTCGACATGGATGCCTTCTATGCCAGCGTCGAGCAGCGCGACGATCCGGCGCTGCGCGGACTTCCGGTGGCGGTGGGAGGTGACGGGCCGCGCGGCGTTCTGACAACGTGTTCCTATGAAGCGCGCAAAT
>JAKOWQ010000047.1 GCA_029781465.1 Pseudomonadota bacterium | reverse complement strand
CGGCGTGCCCTCGGAGGAGCAGCCGCCCGAGGACAATGGCTTCGCCCTGCAGCGCAGCTATTACGCCGTGAATGGCGAGGAGATCGACCCGCGCGCGCGGCCGCTGCATCAGGGCGACCGGGTGGTCGTGCGGATCGAAGGCCGCGCCGGGCAGACCGAGATCGAGCATCAGGTGCTGATCGTCGATCTGTTGCCGGCCGGGCTGGAAATCGAGAACCCGGCGCTGGGCGGCGAGGCCGATCCCGGCGGCTATGCCGGGCTGCTCGGCCTGACGCCAACCGCCTTCACCGAGCGGCGCGACGACCGCTTTGTCGCCGCGATCGACCTGCCGGCGGGTGGCGACCGGCGGTTTGCCGTGGCCTATCAGGCGCGGGTGGTGACGCCGGGCGACTTCGTGCTGCCGGCGGCGTTTGCCGAGGACATGTACCAGCCGCGCTACAATGGCCGTACCGCCATGGGCCGGATTACCGTGCAGCCGCGCGACTAGAGCAGATCGCGAAGGGACGGAATCGGCCCGCAGCGTGAATCTGCTCGACATACAAAATGTTAGCGACCGTTTCCCGATCCCATCTGATCGGGAAACGGTCTAGGCTTGGGCCGAATGCCGGGGGCAACCAGTCGGAATGCGCTTTGCCCTCGCCCCGATCGGGGCGAGGGCAAAGACGGCCGAGGATTGCGTCTGGGTGCGGTGGCGCTGCGCGGCCTCAGACCGGGAAGCCGGCGCGGGCGGCCAAGCGCTCCAGCATCGGCAGGCTGTAGTACCATTCGCGCGCCTGGTCGAGCATGCGCCGACCGGCCTTCGAAATCCCGAAGCGCTCGATCGCGCCCTCGGAGGCGTTGCCCAGCGGCGCGATCCAGCCGTTGCGCTTGAGCACCGGGAACAGCGTCGCGGCAAACGGGGCGCCGTCGAGATAGGTCTGGTTGAAGGCCTGGCCGATGCGGGTGAGCACGCTGCCGCCACCGAGGCTCTCAAGGGCGTCGTAGAGCTGGATTTCGAGGGTCATGGCGCGATCCGAACGGGGATTGAACCTCAACTGTCCAAGAACCGTGCCGCATCGCCGTTCGGCCGCCGGGGTGACGATCCCCGGTCTTCGCCAGAGCAACCGCGGTCACCATCGAACAGATAAGCCATCGATCGAATTTGCAAGATGCCGGGCGCGATTCACGTTGCCGAAAATGGGGATCTCAGCATTGCAATTTACGGATAGCTACCGAAGGATGGGCGTCGGCTGGGGCGATGCGCAGCGAACGGCACCGCGGAATCCTCTTTGTCCGCGAACCCTTGTATCCTGCGGTGCAGCGGCGCAACG
>JAKOWQ010000026.1 GCA_029781465.1 Pseudomonadota bacterium | reverse complement strand
CCGCGCCCGCATCTGGCTCGACGCGCTGCTGCAGCTCCCGCAGGAACCGATGCTGGAAACCCGCGGCATCGCCCGCCGCGACGTGATCGCCGCGCTGGCTCCGGAGCGAATCGACCTCGATCGCTTCGTCGCCGCTTGGACCCGGCCCGATACCCAGGCCGGCCTGCGCGCGATGCTGGCGCGGATCGGGAAATAGGCGAGGCCAGGTCGCGGCTTCCCTCGCCCGCCGCGAGGCTTTCCGCCCGCCGGCTACAGGATCTCCAGCACCTTTTCAGGCGGGCGGCACAACCGCGTGCCCTTGGCGGTGAACACGAACGGCCGGTTGATCAATTTTGGCGTCCGCACCATCGCCTCGAGCATGGCATCGTTGGACAGCGACGGATCGTCCAGCCCCTGCGCCTTGAACTCGGGTTCCTTGCTGCGGATCGCCTCGCGCACGCCCAGACCTGCATCCTTGATCGCACGCCTCAGGCGCTCCTTGCCCGGCGGATCGTTGACGTAATCGACGATCACCGGTTCGATGCCGGATTCGCGAAGAATTTCCAGCGCACCGCGCGAATTGCTGCAGGTGGGCCGGTGCCAGATCTCGACCCGCTGCGCCTTGTCCACCATCGTCAATCTCCCGTCGCCACCGGCCGCGAGGGATCGGCAAGCCAGCCGCTCCACGACCCGGTGAACAGTTTCGCACCCTTCAATCCCGCCCGCTCCATCGCCAGCAGGTTGTGACAGGCCGTCACGCCGGAACCGCACATCATCACCACTTCGGCCGGATCGCGGCCCTGCAGCAGTTCGCGGTATTCCGCGGCCAGTTGCATCGGCGACTTGAAGCGCCCGTTTTCCAGATTCTGTGCATAGGGTCGGTTGATCGCTCCAGGCACGTGACCTGCCACCCGATCCAGAGGCTCCTCGTCGCCGCGGAAACGCGCCGCTGCGCGGGCATCGACCAACATCCCGCCTGCGGCCAGATGCGCATCGACGGCGTCGGCATCAAGCAGGCGATCGGCGTCGAAGCGGCCGCCGATGAAGGACGCGCCCGGCATCGGAGGCGCGGTGGTCACCGGCAAGCCGAGCGAAGTCCAGGCTTTCCAGCCGCCGTCCAGAACCGCCACCTTCTCTTGGCCGAAGGTGCGCAACATGAACCACAGGCGCGCAGCGACCGCGCCGTCGTTGTCGTCATAAACGATGACCTGCGAGGTCGGCGTCACGCCCCAGCGGCGCAGGCGCTCAAGGAACAGCTTTTCGCTCGGCCACGGGTGGCGCCCCTGCCCGAATCGATCCATTTCCGACAGGTCGCGTTCCAGGTGTGCGTACACCGCGCCGGGGATCCGGCCACGCAGCCACGACTGCTCGCCCTGGCTGGGATCGAGCAGCGAAAACCGGCAGTCGACGACAACCAGATCCGGACGCCCCAGCGCCATCGACA
>JAKOWQ010000005.1 GCA_029781465.1 Pseudomonadota bacterium | reverse complement strand
TTGCCGCGGCGCTGGCGCTGGCGCTGCTGGTGGCCTGGTGGCTGTTCGGGCGGGCCAGCACGACCCCCCGGCGCGAACGCCGCCCCGACGTGCTCGACGAAGGCCAGGCCCCAGCGGCGCGCAACCAGGCGCTGATCGATGCCGCCCCTGCGGTCACAATCGTCCCCCCGCCGATGAGCGCCGGGATGGCCGGGCTGGGCGAGATCGTCGCGGTCACTGCGCAGGACGAGGTAGAGGAACTGGAAGCGCGCGCCGCCGAAATGGAAGTGGTGCCCGATGTTCCTCCCGCGCCCGAACCCGCGCCCTCGGCGGGGGATGACCTGTCGCGGATCAAGGGCCTCGGTCCCAAGCTCCAGGCGCTGCTCCCCACCCTGGGGATCACCACCTTCGCCCAAATCGCCGCGCTGGACGATGCCGCGCTCGACGCGCTCGATACCCGGCTGGGTGCCTTCGCCGGAAGGCCCCGCCGCGATAGCTGGGTCGAACAGGCCCGCTTCCTTGCTGCAGGGGATACGGCGGGGTTCGAGGGGAAGTTCGGGAAGCTTTAGTAGAGCAGGCTCTCGCGCCGCTCAGCCGCGAACTCCTCCACATCCCCTTGCCAGCGCCATTTGATCGCGTTCGTGGCTTCGCCTGCCAGCAGCGCCTCGCGGATCCAGGCCTGGCCGGTAAGCAGATCGAAGAACGGGCGCTCGCCGGGCAGGAACGCGAAATCGGTGGCGTGAAGATCGCGGATAGCGGCAATCAGCGCCAGGCCGGTAAGCAGCGGGTCATAGGCTGCCTCGTCACGCGCCGTGAAGCGCACTCCGCCGCACGGCTGGCCCGCATGCTTTGAAGTCGTGGGGGTGAAGCGGGTCGGCGCGAAGTGCACCGCGGGAAGGTGGAGCGCATTCATCGCGCGGGCCAGCGCCGCGCCGTCGCACCACGGCGCCCCAATCGTCTCGAAGGGACGCGCGGTGCCGCGTCCTTCGGACAGGTTGGTGCCTTCGATCAGCACCGTGGCGGCATAGGCCAGCACCGCGCGCGGGCTGCGCAGGTTGGGCGAGGGCGGGACGAAGGGCAGGCGCCCGGGTGCGAAGATCCGGGTTCCCTCGCTGCGGCTCCAGCCGGTGCAGGCCACCACCTCGGGCGCGGGAAGCCCCTCGCGCGCGGCGATCATTCGTGCGATCTCGCCCAGGGTCATGCCATGGCGGAAGGCCAGCGGCAGCGCGGCAACGTGCGAGATCAACGCCGGATCGGGGCGCGGGCCGTCGATCGCCAGCCCGCCCAGCGGATTGGGCCGATCGAGCGCCACCACCCTGACGCCCTTCGCCGCGGCGGCGCGCAACGCGTCGATCATGGTTGCGGCATAGGTGAAGGGGCGCAGGCCGATGTCCTGCATGTCGATCAGCAGGGTATCGATCCGCGCGAGCAAATCGTCCGGAGGCGCCCGGCGGGTGCCATAGAGGCTCAGCACCGGCAGCCCTGTGGCAGCATCGCGCGCATCGTCCACAGCCTCGCCCGCGCCGGCGCGCCCGGCCAGGCCGTGTTCGGGCGAAAGCAGTGCCACCAGCCGCGATCCTAGCACCGCCGCCGCGCCGTCCACTGCTCGCTGCCCCCGCCGGTCCACCGCGCCGGCATGGGTCAGCATGGCAAGCGCTCGCCCCGCACCCGCCAGCGCCGGATCGCGCACCAGCCGGTCGATCCCGGTGGCGAGCGGGAAGGTGCGGGCGAACGCGGGCGTGGCCGCGAGCGCGGCGGCGCCCAGCGCGAAATTGCGGCGGGTAAGGTCTATCTTCCCCACCGCCGCTTGCTCTCCCGTCCGAACCGCCCCTTGCGCGTTCCCGGCTTGCCTTCGTTGCTGCGGCCTACCAGCGGGGCCTTGTGTTCGCCTTCGGGGAGGCCGAGTTCGCTGGATTCCAGTCGCCGGATCTCGTCGCGCAGGCGGCCGGCTTCCTCGAATTCGAGGTCGGCGGCGGCGGCGCGCATGCGGCCTTCGAGTTCCTCGATATAGGCGCGCAGGTTGTGCCCGACGAGTTCGCTGCGCTCGCCATCCTCGATCTCGACCAGCACGCCGTCGCGGCTGGCGGTATCGGCGATGATGTCGGCGATGCGGGTGCGCACGGATTCAGGGGTGATCCCGTGCTGCTCGTTATAGGCCTGCTGCTTGGCGCGGCGGCGGTCGGTCTCGGCGATGGCCCGCTCCATGGAGCCGGTCATCCGGTCGGCATAGAGGATCACCCGGCCATCGACATTGCGCGCGGCGCGCCCGATGGTCTGCACCAGGCTTGTCTCGCTGCGCAGGAAGCCCTCCTTGTCAGCATCGAGGATGCAGACCAGACCGCATTCGGGGATGTCGAGCCCCTCGCGCAGCAGGTTGATCCCCACCAGCACGTCATAGACGCCCATGCGCAGATCGCGGATCAGCTCGATCCGTTCGAGCGTTTCGACGTCCGAATGCATGTAGCGCACCCTCAGGCCCGCCTCGTGCATGAATTCGGTCAGGTCCTCGGCCATCCGCTTGGTCAGCGTGGTGACGAGGGTGCGGTAACCCGCCGCCGCGGTCTTGCGGCATTCGGCGATGCAATCCTGCACCTGATCCTCGACCGGGCGAATCTCCACCGGCGGGTCGATCAGCCCGGTGGGGCGGATCACCTGCTCGGCGAAGACCCCGCCCGCCTCCTCCATCTCCCACGGCCCCGGAGTGGCGGAAACGGCGACGGTCTGCGGGCGCATCACGTCCCACTCGTTGAAGCGCAGCGGGCGGTTGTCGATGCAGCTGGGCAGGCGGAAACCGAATTCGGCGAGGGTGATCTTGCGGCGGTGATCGCCTTTGCTCATCGCGCCGATCTGCGGCACGGTCTGGTGGCTTTCGTCGACGAACAGCAGCGCGTTGTCGGGCAGGTATTCGAACAGGGTGGGCGGCGGTTCGCCCGGCAGCCGCCCGGTCAGGAAGCGCGAATAATTCTCGATCCCCGCGCAAGAGCCGGTGGCGGCGATCATTTCGAGGTCGAAATTGGTCCGCTGTTCCAACCGTTGATGCTCAAGCAGTTTGCCCTCGGCCTCCAGTTCCTTGAGCCGCTCGGCAAGTTCAAAACGTATCGCCTCCATTGCCTGCTTCATCGTCGGCCCCGGCGTGACATAGTGCGAATTGGCATAGACCCGCACCTTGTCCAGGCTCGCCCCCTTCTTGCCGGTCAGGGGATCGAATTCGGCGATCTCCTCGATCTCGTCGCCGAAAAAGCTGATCCGCCAGGCCATGTCCTCGTAGTGGCTGGGGAACAGCTCGAGATTGTCGCCCCGCACCCGGAAGGTGCCGCGGGCAAAGGCCGCGTCGTTACGCTTGTATTGCAGCGCCACCAGTTTGCGGATGATCTCGCGCTGATCCTCACTCGCCCCGCGTTTGATGTCGAAGATCATCGCCGAATAGGTCTCGACCGAGCCGATGCCGTAAAGGCACGAAACCGAGGCGACGATGATCACGTCATCGCGCTCAAGCAGCGCGCGGGTGGCCGAATGGCGCATCCGGTCGATCGCCTCGTTAACCGAGCTTTCCTTCTCGATGTAGGTATCGGTGCGCGGCACATAGGCCTCGGGCTGGTAGTAGTCGTAGTAGGAGACGAAATATTCCACCGCGTTGTCGGGGAAGAATCCCTTCATCTCGCCATAGAGCTGCGCGGCAAGGATCTTGTTGGGTGCCAGGATCAGCGCCGGGCGCTGCGTCGCCTCGATCACCTTGGCCATCGTGAAGGTCTTGCCGCTGCCGGTAACCCCCAGCAGCACCTGCGTCGCCTCGCCCGCGTTCACCGCTTCGACCAGCTCGGCGATCGCGGTGGGCTGATCCCCCGCCGGGGCATAGTCCGACACGATCCGCAGCGGCCGCTGCTCGCCCGCCTTTTCCGGCCGCGCCGGCTTGTGCGGCACAAAGGCGCCGGAGGTATCGGGCTCTTCCAGGCCCCGGCGGATGATCAGTTCGGCCATGAGTTGGGGTTATGGGGAACAAAGCGGGGACATGCAAGGCGCTGGACGCGGTGCTGGCCAGGCGCGTGCCAGCCGCCGCAGCCATCCTGTTCGCGGCGACGGCGCCAGTGTGCACCGATCCTGCGGCGGGGCTTTCGGAAGCACTGGATTTGCCGCGCTGGCCGGAATAGCCTCCGGCAGCAAGACAAGGCGATTCAGGAGGTTGGCTTGCGGCTTTTCCAAATCAGTTTGCTTGCCCTGCTCGCTCTTGGATCGCGACCGGCACATGCCGAATGGCTTGAAGCTTCGTCGAACCACTTCGTGGTCTATGGCAACACCGGCGAAAGCAACCTGCGCAAGTTCAGCGATCAGCTGGAACGCTATGACGCGGCGATGAGCAAACTCACCGGGACCAGCAACCCGCCGCCCAGCCCCTCCAACCGGGTTACCGTCTATCTGGTCGACAACGAGGAAGCGGTGCGCAAGCTGATGGGCGGGGGAAAGGCGGCACGCTTTGTCGGGGGGTTCTACATCCCCCGCGCCGGGGGCTCGCTGGCGGTGATCCCCCGGGTGCAGAGCGGCGGCAGCAACGATGGCGGGCTGGGCTGGTCGATGATCGTGCTGCTGCACGAATACGCGCATCACTTCCTGATCTCGAACAGCGCCTTTCCCTATCCGCGCTGGATGGGCGAGGGCGCGGCGGAATTCTTTGCCTCGGCCAATTTCGAGAAGGATGGCAGCGTAGGACTGGGCCGCCCGGCGGTGCACCGCGCCTATGAACTGGCGTTGGCACTGGATGTGACCGCGACCGACCTGCTCGATCCCGAACACTACGAAAAGCGCCGGGGCAAGAGTACCGCCTACGATGCCTATTACGGCAAATCGTGGTTGCTCTATCACTACCTGACCTTTTCCGATGCCCGCAAAGGCCAGCTGAGCACCTATTCACGGGCGCTGCTCTCGGGCAAGTCGATGGTCGAGGCCGGGCACACGGCGTTCGGGGATTTCGACCAGCTGGAAAAGGAGCTCGATTCCTACCTGCGCAAGCCGCGCATGTCCTACCTCAAGCTGGCCGGAGCGGGGCTCGATCCGGGGACGGTGACGATCCGGGCGCTGCGCGAGGGCGAGGCGGCGATGATGCCGGTGCGAATCCGCTCACGGGTGGGGGTCAACAAGGATACCGCGCCCGCGGTTCTGGCCGATGCCCGGGCGGTGGCGGCGAAGTATCCCGAGGATCCGGCGGTGCTCGCCGCGCTGGCCGAGGCGGAATACGATGCCGGTCACGATGCCGAGGCGATCGCTGCCGCCGATGGGGCGATCAAGCGCGATCCCGGGCAGGTCAACGCCTATCTGCAAAAGGGCTATGCGCTGTTCCGCATCGCCGGCAAGGGCGAGGGCGACACTGTCGCCGCCTGGCGGGCGGCACGGGCGCCGTTCCTGGCGCTCAACGCGATCGAGAACGACCATCCGCTGCCGCTGCTCTATTTCTACCTCAGCTATCGCCGCCAGGGGCGCGAGCCAACCGAGAACGCGGTGATGGGGCTGGAGCGGGCGAGCGAGCTTTCGCCCTTCGATCTCGGCCTCAGGATGACCGTCGCGATGCAGGAACTGCGCGATGGCCGCACCGAGGCGGCGCGGTTTTTTCTGGTGCCGGTGGCCTACAACCCGCACGGCGGGTCGCTTGCCGAGGCGGCGCGCAAGGTACTCGAGCGGATCGCGGCCGAGCCGGACTGGCGCGGCGATGGAACAGTGATCGATCCGGCCACCAAGGACGATGACGAGAGCGGCGAGAGCGGCGACTGAGCCGATCGGCGATCAGGCCTGCGGTGCGGTCGCGAAAGCGAAGCGCTCGATCAGCTCGGGATCGGCATCGAACAGGCGCTGGGCCTGGGCGGGGCTGAGCTTCTCGTACCATTGCCCAGGGCGCCCCTCGCGAAAGAACGAGCCGCCGCCGCGCCCCGCGTGCTCCACGAAACCGGCGGCGGTTTCCTGCGCCTTGAGTTTTTCAAAGCGCGAAAAGCTGATCGCCGTCTCGATCCGCGCGGGCGCCGGCTCCTGCCCGAGGAATCGGACGATGTCGGCCAGTACCGCGCCGGTTTTGGTAGCCAGATCGATATAGCGGATGCCGAACCCGGGAATCTCGCGCATGCCCATCCAGCTGCGGGCGTGCTGGCTCCACGATCCGATCAGCTCGTGCCCCATCTGCGGGTGTCCGGCATGGCACGTATCCTTGGTGGTGATACGGCGGATCGCCTCATCCAGATCGATCCCGAAATAGTGTGCGAAACTGATCGCGACATCGCAAGGGTGGCGAACGATATGGATCAGCCGGTCGCCGGGGAAGAAGGCAAAGGCCGGCGTGCCGTCCATGCTCACATAGGGCGTATGGGTCTTCACCAGGCGCAGCGGATTGGGAATGCGCGCGCGCAGCTGGGCGAAATAGGCCGGTCGGGCATGGAATTCGTCGGCGTGGCTGCGCTGCACGGGGTTTTTTCCGGTGATCCCTTGCCAGATGTCCTCGACATGCTCGCCCCAGGTCGAAAGCATCAGCTCCTCAAGCGAGAGTGGTCGTTCGAGACCGGAGAAATAGTTGGCGATCAGCGTGCGCAGGAAGGTGTTCCCCGAGCGCGGGTAGCTGGCCAGCCAGATGACGGCCTGAGGGTGAGGGGCGTTCATATTTCCAAAGGTGAGTGCGACAACCTGTCTTTGGATAACATATGCTTGCTTCGGCACAATCTCCTGTCGTCGGGCAACAAGGGCAATTGGTCGCGTTGGGGCGACGCTTGTCGGCACGCAAGGACTCTTGGTCGATCCCGAATGGGGAACTGGGCCGGTCCCGGCTAGGCCCGGGTCAAGGCGCACATCCTGGGGAGAATGCGACGCCTTGGGGCAAAGGTTGCGGTGAGGATGATGCCCCGCCGCGCGGACCGGAACAGCGTTCGTGGGGAAGACGATGTCGAAAACAGTCAAAGCCAGCAGCCGGATTGCGGGCGCGCCCGCCGCGCTTCTTGCGTCCCTGGCACTTGCCGCGCCGGCCTGGGCCGAATCGGATTCCGACGGCGCCGTGGCGGACGTTGCGGCAGAAGCGGTCGGCAAGCGCCAGACCGTCTACCAGGCGGACTATTTCACGCAGTTCGCCCCCACCAACGCGCTCGACATTGTCCGCCGGGTACCGGGCTTCGCGATCGAGGAAACCAACGATGCGATCCGCGGTTTCAGCGGGGCGGCGGGCAATGTGGTGTTCAACGGAGCGCGCCCCTCGTCCAAGGCCGAGACGCTGGCGGCGATGCTGGCGCGCATTCCGGCGCGGCGGGTACTGCGGGTCGAGGTCGCGCCCGGCGATGTCTATGGCACGGACTACGCCGGCAAGAGTCAGGTGCTCAACGTGGTGCTGAGCCGCGAAGGCGGGATCGACGGCACCGCCACCGCGAGCGTCAGGCGGCTGCACGATGGCTCGCTGATACCCGACGGTACCGCATCGGTCCTGATCCGCAGCGGCAAATCGACCTTCAACCTTTCGGCCAAGTCCGGCCGGGCCGGGGATGTCGAGGTCGGCTATGACGATGTCCGGCTCTATTCCGACAATTCGCGGCTGGAACTGCGCGAAAAGACCAACGACATCGACTTCTATTATCCCCGCTTCGCCGCGGGCTGGGCGCATGAGGACGGGGCAAACCGTTCGGCGCATCTCAACCTCAGCTATTCGCCGGGCCGCACCGCCCTGTTCCAAGCCAACCATGTCATCCCGACCGGCGGCGCTCAGCGCGATGACCAGCTGGAGCAGGACTATCGCGACACCGCTTATGAACTGGGCGGCGATGTTACGCGTCCGCTGGGTGGGGGGGCGATCAAGCTGGTCGCGCTCGGCAACCGGCGCGATCGCAACTACTTCGATTCCTACTATGAACGCCCAGGCGGAACCGCGACGATCGTCGGCGGGTTCGAGCAATTCCAGAAGGCGCGCTATGACGAGGTGCTGGGCCGGCTCAGCTGGTCACACCCCAAGCTGGCGGGATTTTCCGCCGAGTTTGGCAGCGAGGTTGCCTACAACAAGCTGGAGAACGCGACCGAGCTTTACCTGCTTGGACCGGCCGGCGCGCGCACGCGGATCGATCTGCCGATCGACAAGGCGACCGTAGATGAGTTCCGTACCCAGACCTTTGCCAACCTGGGCCGCCAGCTGACTTCCGCGCTGCGGCTCGACACCTCGCTGGCCTTCGAGACCTCCAAGCTCAAGGTTCGCGGCGATACCACCGCGGATCGTTCGCTCAGCTTCCTCAAGCCGGGGATCACGCTCGACTGGAAGGGGGCCAAGGGTTGGCACGCCCAGGCATCGATGCGGCGCGAGGTGGCACAGCTCGATTTCTATGACTTCATCTCTTCGGCCGAGCTCGCCAACGGCCGGATCAGCGGCGGCAATGCCGATCTGATGCCCCAGCGCACCTGGCAGGCGCGCTTCACGGTCGAGCGACCCGTCCTCGGCCAGGGCTTGATCAAGCTCGAACTGGGCTATGACTGGGCGAGCATGTTGCAGGACCGTGTGCTGACCGACGACGGCTTCGACGCCCCGGGCAACATCGGCAACGGCACACGCAAGTTTGCCGCTTTCACCTTCGATGCCCCGCTCGAGAAGCTGGGGCTCAAGGCGACCCGGATCACCATCAACGCGACCGTGCAGGATACCTCGGTGCTCGATCCGCTGAGCGGCAAGCGCCGCGGGTGGAGCGGGTTCTATCCGGTCTGGGAGTGGAGCGTCGATCTCAGGCGCGATCTGGCGCACTGGTCTTACGGGGTCTTCTTCACGGATCGGGCCGACAACGTGTTCTACCGGATCGAGGAGGTCGACAGCCTGATTCTCGAGCGGATCTACGGCACGGCCTTTGTCGAATACCGGCCCGACAAGCGCACGACGCTGCGCCTCGATATCGACAACGCGTTCGATACGGCAGGCCAGCGTTACCGGGAGTTTTCCATTCCCAACCGCTCGGCCGCCACGCCGACTTTCACCGAGTTTCGCCACCGCGATGCGCATGCCGCGTTGACATTCTCGATCACCCGCACATTCGGCGGCAAGGGCTGAGCTGCCCAAAAAAAGGCGGGGACGGCCAAGCTGCCGCCCCGCCAGGGGTACCTCTCTGAAATCCGCGCTCAGGCGGGCAGGGTCAGCGCCTCGTAGCGCTCAAAGTGATGATCGGCCCCGCCAAACTGGTTCTCGATCATGGTCGAGCGCTTGAAGTAGTGCCCGATCCCCAGTTCCATGGTGATGCCGATCCCGCCATGGGTCTGGATCGCGCTCTGCCCGACGAACTTGAGGCTGCGCGAGACCTTGGCCTTGCACATCGAAACCGCCGCCTTGCGCTCGGCCGCCGGAGCATCGAGCTTGAGCGTGCCCATCAGTGCCATCGAGGCGATCTGCTCGGCCTCGACCAGCATGTCGGCCATGCGGTGCTGGAGCGACTGGAACTTGCCGATCGGCTGGCCGAACTGCTTGCGCTGGCCGGTGTATTCAACCGTCTGGGCCAGCATGGTGCGGGCGATCCCGGTGGCTTCGGAGCAGACCGCCATAGTCGCTTCGTCGACCACCTGCTCGACCAGATCGATCCCGCCCGAAAGCATGGCCTCGGCGGGGACGGAGACGTTCTCGAAATAGACCTCGGAAGCGCGGAAACCGTCAACCGTGGGGTAGTCGCGCCGGGAAATGCCGGGGCTGTTGGCCTCGACCAGGAACATCTCCACCCCTTCGCGTTCACGCCGTCCGCCGCCGGTGCGCGCGGTGACCAGCAGGTGGGTCGCCCAGGGCGCGGCATAGACCACAGCCTTGTGCCCGCTGAGCACATAGCCCGCCCCGTCCTTCTTCGCGGTAGTGCCGATGTCGGCCAGGTTGTAGCGGCCCTGCGGCTCGGCATAGGCGAAAGCGATCAGCGCATCGCCCGAAATGATCGCCGGAATGGTCGCTTCGGCCAGGGCTCCGCCCGAGGCCCTCAGCGCACCGCCACCGATCACCACGGTCTGCAGCCAGGGCTCGATCGCGATGACCTTGCCCAGCTCTTCCATCATGATCATGTTCTCGGTCGCGCCGCCGCCCATGCCGCCCAGTTCCTCGGCAAAGGGGGCGCAGGTCAGCCCGAGTTCGCTCGACAGCGCCTTCCAGATCCCCGGATCGCGGCCTTCGGCACTGTCCAGCATCTTCTGGCGCGCCTCGAACGAATAGGTATCGGCCAAGAACCGCGCGAGCGTGTCGCGCAGCATTTCCTGGGTTTCGGTATAGCTCAGATCCATCTTTCAGTCCTCTTGCCAGGCCCGTTCAGAGCCCCAGCACCATCTTGGCGATCACGTTGCGCTGGATCTCGTTCGATCCGCCGTAAATCGTGGTCTTGCGGGTGTTGTAATAGGTCGGCGCGGCGCGGTTGGCCCAGGCCGGGCCGATCGGATGCTCGTTGTCGCCCTCGCCGAAACCACGGAAATAGGGCGCGCCGTAATGACCGGCCATTTCCAGCACCAGCTCGGTCAGCCGCTGCTGGATTTCGCTGCCCTTGATCTTGAGCACCGAGCTTTCCGGCCCCGGCCCCTTGCCCGCGGCCATGCCCGCCAGAGTGCGCAGCTCGGTGTATTCGAGCGCGGCGAGATCGACCTCAAGCTCGGCCACCTTGCGCTTGAAGAAGGGGTTGGCAAGCAGCGCCCGGTCGCCTTCCATCTCGGTCTGGGCGATTGCCTTGATCCGCTCGATCGAACGCTTGGAGGTCGCCACGCCGGCAATCCCGACGCGTTCGTGAGCGAGCAGGAACTTGGCGCAGGTCCAGCCCTTGTTCTCCTCGAACACCCGGTTGGCCACCGGCACGCGCACGTCCTCGAGGAACACCTCGTTGACCTCGTGCTCGCCGCCCAAAGTGATGATCGGACGCACCGTGATCCCCGGGCTCTTCATGTCGATCAGCAGGAACGAAATGCCTTCCTGCTGCTTGGCATCGGGATCGGTGCGAACCAGGAAGAAGCCCCAGTCGGCATGCTGGGCCAGCGTGGTCCAGGTTTTCTGCCCGTTGACGACATAGTGGTCGCCATCGCGCACCGCGCGGGTGCGCAGGCTTGCCAGGTCCGAGCCCGAACCGGGTTCCGAATAACCCTGGCACCACCAGTCCTCGCCCGAAAGGATCCGGGGCAGGAAATGCGCCTTCTGTTCGGGGGTGCCGAAGGTGTAGATCACCGGGCCGACCATGGTCAGACCGAAGGGCAGCAGGCGGATGCAATCGGCCCGTGCGGTTTCCTCCGACCAGATATAGCGCTGGGTGATCGACCAGCCGGTGCCGCCGTATTCAACCGGCCAGGCAGGGGCGACCCAGCCCTTCTTGTGCAGAACGCGGTGCCAGGCGAGGAAATCTTCCTTGCCCAGTTCTTCCCCCTCATCCTGCTTGCCGCGTAGCTGGGCGGGATAGTTCTCGGCGATGAATGTCCGCACTTCCTCGCGGAAGGCGAGATCTTCCGGGCTGAATTCGATGTCCACGGGCCTCTCTCCGTCAATCTTGTCGAGGCCAGCTTGGCCCCAAATCGCGCCCAGTCAAGGACGAGTTGCATTTTGCCATGGCTGCAATTGCGCCCGCGCGGGGGCTTAATCGAATGGACTGCCATGCCGTTATCGGTGGCGTGGCGGATGTGCCGCTACGGCAACCAGCTTTGAGGGAGAGGGGCGATGGCCACCGAAACCAACAACGTCCGTGCCTTGCGCCGCTCGCACCGGCTGCAACTGGTGCTTCCGGCCAAGTGCCGTTCGCGCTCGGGCTATGTCGATCACGTGGTAATTTCCGACCTTTCCGAGGGCGGATGCCGAATCGACAGCCGCGGTCTGGTCCATCACGTCGGCGATATGGTGGTGATCCGTCCGCAGTGCATGGAAGGCCTGACCGGGGTGATCCGCTGGATCAAGGGGCACTCGGCCGGGATCGAGTTTGATCGCCCGCTTTATGGCCCGGTGGTCGATCATCTGCACCGCACCTACCTGCGCTTCTTCGAGCCCGACCGGTCGGCCCGGCACGGACAGGCCATGCTGCGCGCGGCCTGATCGGCGCGAGCGATTGGCACGGCGATCGCGGCTTGCTAGCCTGGGGGACCATCCCCACAGGAGTTTTTCATGCGCAAGTCCCTGATTGTACCGATCGCTCTTTCGGCGCTGGCGCTTGGCGCCTGTTCGAAGCAGGCCGCGACCACGGATGCGCCCGCCCAGGCCAATGCCGACAAGGCGGCTGCGGAAATGGCCTTCCGCTTCACCCCCGGACAATACCGGACCACGATCGAGGTCACCGATTTCGCGATGCCGGGAATGCCGCCCCAGGCCGCAACGCAGATGAAGGCGATGTTCGCCAAGGCGGCCAGCCAGGAATACTGCCTCAAGCCCGAGGATGCCGCCAAGGGCATTGAGGCCATGAAGGAGAACATGGCCAAGGGCGATTGCAAGTTTGACAAGTTCGAGGCTTCCGGCGGGACCGTCAGCTCCGCCTTCACCTGCAAGAGCGATGGCATGGAAATGCATTCGACCTCGCAGGGGACCTATTCCGATACCGGCTCGCAGGTGGCGATCAAGGCGGACATGAAGGCGCCCGACGGCAAGACGATGCATATCGAGCAGACCGTCAAGACAGAGCGGATCGGCGACTGCAAGTAGACCCGGCCCGATCGGCGATGCCGCGGATCTTCGATTTCACCCATGCCGTCCTGCGCCGCCCGGGGGAGAGCGCGATCAAGGGACTGCGCGCGGACGGCGGGCCGGACCCGACATTTGCGGGCGTGGCGGCCGAGCACACGGCCTATGCCGCGGCTCTGGAAGCAGCAGGGCTGGAGCTGACCCTTCTCGACCCGCTCGAGGATTTTCCCGACGCCCTGTTTGTTGAGGATCCGGCGCTGGTTTTCACCGCCGGCGCGGTGCTGCTCAACCCGGGCGCACCAAGCCGCGCGGGGGAGGCCGCCCTGCTGCGCCCGGCGCTTGAGCAGCACTTCGGGCAGGTGCTGGCACTGGGTGACGGCCATGCCGACGGCGGCGATGTGCTGGCGATGCCGGACCGGGTGTTCATTGGCCTTTCCGCGCGCACTGACCGGATTGGCGCGGCGGCACTGGCGCGCCTGTTGGACCAATTCGGCCAGCGCGCCGAGGTGGTGGAAACCCCGCCCGAGGTGCTCCACCTCAAGACCGCCTGTTCGCTGATCGACGAGGAAACCGTGCTTGCCACCCGCGCCCTTGCGCAAAGCGGGATCTTCTCAGACTACCGGGTGATCGAGGTGCCCCAGGCCGAGCGGGGCGGGGCCAACGTGCTGCGCGTCAATAAGCACCTGCTGGTTGGTGCGACCTATCCGGCGATTGCCGATCTGCTGGCCAACTACGGAGCGACCGTCGTCCAGCTCGAAAACCGCGAGATCGCGAAGATCGACGCAGGCTTCACCTGCATGTCGCTGCGCTGGCGAGCCGTCTAGGCCGCCTTGGTCTGGGCGATCAGGTCGCTGATTTCGCGGCCTAGCTCGTTGGCCCGCTCTTCCAGCTCGCGGGCGGCATCCAGCACCACCTGGGCGTTGCGCGCGGTCTCGCCAACCTGCACATCCATATGCTCAAGGTTGACCCGCATCGATTGCGCGCCCGCCGAGGACTGGTGGATGGTGCGGCTGATCTCGCCGGTTGCCATGCCCTGTTGATCGGCGGCGGCGGCGATCGAGTTGGTGGCGCTGCCCAGATCGTCGATCGCGCCCGAGACGCTGGCAATCGAACCCTCGGCATTTCTGGTCGCGGCGGCGATGGTCTTGACCTGCTCGTCGATCTCATGGACCGCATTGGCGGTCTGGCGCGCAAGCTGTTTGACCTCTTCGGCCACCACCGCAAAGCCGCGCCCGGCGGCTCCGGCCTGCGCAGCCTCGATCGTGGCGTTGAGCGCCAGCATGCTGGTGCGCGCGGCGATCGAGCCGATCAGGTCGGTCACGCTGCCGATCCGCGCGGTCATTGCGCTCAGTTCGGTCATGGTCGCCTCGGCGCTTTTGGCCATGTGGCGCACTTCCTCGCCCGATTTGGCGACATAGTTGATCCGGGTCGAAACCTCGTTGATCGAAACCACCAGCTCGTCGGCGGCCTCGGCGATGGTCACCACGCCGTCGAGCGTCTGCTGCGCGGCGGCCGCGGCCGAGGCGGTTTCCTCGCGTGAGCGGCTGGCCGAGCCGGACAGGGCATCGGCCACTTGCTTGAGTCGGATCGTGGTTTCGCTGACCTGCTGGGCAATCCGTCCAACCCGGCTTTCCAGTTCCCCGGCGGTGGCGGCAAGTGCGCGCCTGCGTTGCTCTTCGGCGCTGGTCTGCGAAGCCAGCGCGGCTTCCTGCTCGGCCAGTTCGCGGCGAGCCTCGTCTTCAGCGCGAATTCTGGCCAGCTCGGCTTCCTGCACGGCCAGGGCCGCTTCACGAAAGCCGATCACGCCCTGCGCGAGGCGGCCGATCTCATCGCTGCGGGCGAGGTCATCGTCGAGGTCGATCTGCTGATCGGGCTCAAGGCTCTGCGTCACCCGCACGATCGGCATGACCACGCGGCGGCGCAGATAGGCGATCAGCGCGAGGCTGATCAGCGAGATGGCGAGCGAGGCAAGGAAGATCAGACGGCGGATCGTGCCAAGGCTGGCCGCAGTATTGTCGCTGCTGGCCTTGGCGGCCTGCTGAAGGCTGTCGCTGACCCGCTCGTTGTCTTCTTCCATCGCCTTGAACGTCTGGTTGAAGGCGGGCATCAGCCGCCGCGCTGCCTGCGGATCGCGCAGCGCGATCGGAACGATCTGTTCGACCTTGGCAACATAACCATCGAAACTGCGCTCGGTGGCATCGATCTGGGCGCGGACATCGGCGGGCAGATCGAGTCCGCGATTTGAAGCGTGCAGGCGATCGAGCCAGCCGGCATATTCCTTGAGATCGGAGCGCACGTCCTCGGCGGCCTTGCGGTCACCGCTGGTTCCGGCCTCGAGCGCGGCGAGCACGGTTGCGCGCATCGCGTCGTGCATCATGTCGGCTTCGACATGGTTGCGCAGCGCCTGGGTCATCGTTTCGGAAGACTGCTGCATCTGCGCCAATGTCGTTTCGCTGCGCCAGGCGAGGACAAAGAACGCCAGAGTTGCAATCGCGATCGCGCCGCCCGATGCCGCCACCAGCGAGGCGATCGACTTGCGTACGGTTCCCTTGCTCTCGATCGAAGCCATTGTCCGATTCCCCCTTGGAACCCCGAACGGATTCCTTGTCGTTACGATCCGCCAAACTACCCGCCGGTGCTGAATAAAGCGTAAATTAACCACGATCGCCGTGCATTCTTCGCACGTGCAGCATTCGGCGCTTGACTCCGCGCCGACATCGGGCAGTCATATCCACGGATGGGACGCAGGGTATGACACAAGCGGGCTCGTCATTTGACGAGATGTTCGCACAGGACGGGACGGTTCGCCCCGCCTATGCCGGTTACCGCGAGTGGTATGAAGCCCAGGATCAGGCGCTGCTGCGCCGCAAGGGCGCCGAGGCCGAGGGTTTCTTTCGCAGCACCGGGATCACCTTCAACGTCTATGGCGACGATGCCGGGGAAGAACGCCTGATCCCCTTCGACATGGTGCCGCGGATCGTCACCGCGCGCGAATGGCGCCGCCTCTCACGCGGGATCGAACAACGGGTGCGCGCGCTCAATGCTTTCCTGCACGATATCTATCATCGTCAGGAAATCATCCGCGCCGGCCGGGTGCCGCAGCGGTTGATCGCCGACAACGATGCGTTTCTGCCGCAGATGATCGGGCTGGTCCCGCCGGGCGGGATCTATACCCATATCGTCGGAATCGATCTGGTCCGCACCGGGCCGGATGACTTCATGGTGCTGGAAGACAACGCCCGCACGCCCAGCGGCGTTTCCTACATGCTCGAGAATCGCGAAACCATGATGGCGATGTTCCCCGAGCTGTTCAGCAAGCTTTCGGTGCGCCCGGTGCAGGACTATCCGCGCCGCCTCGCCAAGAGCCTTGCGGCCTGCGCGCCCGACTGTGCCGGATCGCGCCCGGTGGTGGCGGTGCTGACCCCGGGCATCTACAATTCGGCCTATTTCGAACACGCCTTTCTGGCCGATCAGATGGGCGCCGAACTGGTCGAGGGATCCGATCTAAGGGTGATCGGCGGGCGCGTGGCGATGCGTACCACCCGCGGATACCAGCCGATCGACGTGCTCTATCGCCGGGTCGACGATGAATATCTCGATCCGCTGAGCTTCAATCCGGCCTCGGCGCTGGGCGTGCCGGGGATCATGGACGTCTATCGCGCTGGGCGGATCACCATCGCCAATGCGCCCGGCACCGGGATTGCCGATGATAAGGCAATCTATTCCTTCATGCCCGAGATCGTGGAGTTCTATACCGGCGAAAAGCCGCTGCTTTCCAACGTGCCGACCTGGCGTTGCTCCGAGCCGGACAGCCTGGCCTACGTGCTCGACAATCTGGCGGAACTGGTGGTCAAGGAGGTTCACGGATCGGGCGGCTATGGCATGCTGATCGGGCCGACCAGCTCCAAGAAAGAGATCGCCGCTTTCGCGCAGAAGCTGCGCGCCAAGCCTGACAATTACATTGCCCAGCCCACCCTGGCGCTTTCGACTGTGCCGATCTTCACCCGGGCGGGCCTGGCTCCGCGCCATGTCGATCTGCGTCCCTTCGTTCTGGTCTCCCCCAAGGGGATCGAGATCACCCCCGGCGGGTTGACCCGGGTGGCGCTGAAGAAGGGCTCGCTGGTGGTCAATTCGTCGCAGGGCGGGGGGACCAAGGATTCCTGGGTGCTGGAGGACTGATGCTGGGGCGGACCGCCAACGGAGTGTTCTGGATGGCCCGCTACCTTGAGCGGGCGGAGAACACTTCGCGCCTGCTCGAAGCAGGGTTCCGCATGGCCCTGACCCGCGATGCCGAGGCCAGCCAGGATGAATGGCGTTCGCTGATCGCGACGGTCGGGCTCAGCGATGCTTTCGAAGCGGCCAATGGGCTTGAGTACGGCGGGGACAAGGTCTGGAACTTCCTGCTGCGCGACAAGGCCAATCCGGGGTCGCTCCTGGCCATGATCGAGGCCGCGCGCACCAATGCCCGGGCGGTGCGCACCGCGCTGACGCGCGAGGTGTGGGAAGCGGTCAACGAAAGCTGGATGCACCTGCGCGAGGCGCTGGCCCGCCCGGTGCGCGAAGCCGCGCTGGGCCCGGTTCTGGCCATGATCCGCCGCCAGATGACGATGGTGCGCGGGGCGATGGACGGCACCATGCTGCGCAACGAGATCCACAATTTCAGCCGCATCGGCACCTTTATCGAGCGCGGCGACAATACCGCGCGGATCCTCGACGTGAAGTATTACGTGCTGTTGCCCTCGCTCGCCTGGGTAGGATCGAGCCTTGACAACGTGCAGTGGGAATCGGTGCTGCGTTCGGTCTCGGGTGAGCGCGCCTATCGCTGGCTCAACGCCGGGGCGATGGACCCGCGCGGGATCGCCGAATTCCTGGTGCTCGATCAGCGCTTTCCGCGCAGTCTGGCCTTCTGCATCGAAAAGCTGCGCTCCAACCTGCGCGGGCTGGCGCACGAATACGGGCACGAAACCTCGGCGCACGAATTGCTGCGCGCGCTTGGCACCCAGTTCCACGAAGCCGGGATCGATCAGATTTTCGAATCCGGGCTGCACGAATTCATCCACGAATTCATCGCCGCCAACCAGCAGGTCGCGCTGGCGATCGAAACCGATTACAGGTTTGTCGCCTGATGCGTCTCAAGGTTGGACACACCACTCGCTATGCCTTTTCGCAGCCCGTTGCCCACGGGTTGCTGCGACTGCGCCTGACGCCCAAGAACACCCAGGGGCAAAAAGTCCTCGATTGGCGGATGGATCTGACTGGTGCGGTCAGGGAAGTCGAATACGACGATCACAACCACAACCGCACCACGCTGGTCTCGGTCGAACCGGGGACCAGCGCGGTCGAGATCCATTGTGAGGGACTGGTCGCCACGGCCGACAATCACGGTGTGATCGGACTGCATTCGGGACACATGCCGCTGTGGGCCTTTCTGGCCCAGACCGCACGGACCAGACCCGGCCCCCGGGTTCGCGCGATCATGGCGCAGATCGACGCCCCGCGCAGCGATGCGCTGGCGCAGTTGCACCGGCTTTCGGCGCTTGTCCTCGAAAACATCCGCTATGCCCCCGGTGAGACCGAGGTCCACACCTCGGGTGAGGAGGCCGCCGCCTTGGGGATGGGCGTGTGTCAGGATCATGCCCACGTGTTCATTGGTGCGGCGCGCGCGCTAGGGATTCCGGCGCGCTACGTGTCGGGCTACCTGATGATCGACGGGCGGATCGAGCAGGAGGCCGGACACGCCTGGGCCGAGGCGCATGTCGATCATCTCGGATGGGTGGGCTTCGATGTCTCGAACGCGATCAGTCCGGATGAGCGCTATGTCCGCGTCGCCACCGGGTGCGACTATGCGGAAGCCGCGCCCGTCACCGGGCTCAGCTACGGAGCTGGGGAAAGCCTGCTCGAAGTCCGTCTGGCGGTTGAACAGCAGTCGCAAGACCAGTAGGCGGGACGCGAAGGGAGAGTTGCGGCTTTGACCTATTGCGTTGGCATGATGCTCGACAAGGGCATGGTCCTGATGGGGGATACGCGCACCAATTCGGGCGTCGACAACATTTCGACCTTTCGCAAGCTCCACCATTGGGAGGTTCCGGGCGAGCGGATCATCACCGTGCTCACCGCGGGCAACCTTGCCACCACCCAGGGGGTGGTGAGCCAGCTTGAAGAGCGCAACAAGGCTCCCGAGGAGCGCCACAACAGCCTGCTGGAAGCGCCGACCATGTTCCAGGTGGCGAGCATCGTCGGCCGGCTGCTGCGCGAGACGATCATCGCGACCGACAAGGAAAACGGCCAGGAGGCATCGGGCACCTTCACCGCCTCGATGATTGTCGCCGGGCAGATCCGGGGCATGGAGCCCCGGCTGTTCCTGATCTACCCGGAAGGCAATTTCATCGAAGCCAGCTTCGACACGCCGTTCTTCCAGATCGGCGAGACCAAATACGGCCGACCGATCCTGATTCGCGGATATTCGCGCGACATGAGCTTCGAGGATGCGGTCAAGCTGCTGATGGTCAGCTTCGATTCGACCCTCAAGGCCAACCTCTCGGTGGGCATGCCGCTCGATCTGATGGTGATCGAACGCGATCGCTTCGAGCCGGCCCACGAGTGCCGGATCGAGGCCGAAGACCCCTATTACCGCTCGATTTCGGCGGGTTGGAGCGAGGCGTTGAAGCTCGCCTTTGAGAGTTTGCCGGATTACAGTTTCAGGAACCGATGAGGCTCTAGCGGCAGAACGCCCTGCCGCTCATTTCCAGGTGGAGGTGATCCTTGTGCGCGGCGTTGTAGGCCGGGCCGAGGACCGTGCCGAAGCGTTTGCAGGCGCTGGTGTGGATCGTTGCAAGAAAGCGGCGTTCGGCCGGGGTGCCGCCGTTCCAGCCGCCCCGGATGGTGATCCGCCGCCCGTCCGCCAGGACGAAGGCCGATACGTCGATCGCGTTGGCGGTGGCGTGGGCGCTCATCCGGTCCGATCCGGCGACGGTGCGGCAGTTGTAGCTGCCCATCGTCTCGATCCGGACCAGCGCGCTGCCGAGAATCTGCTGCGCAGCGCGGTCGACGCCAAAACGTGCCCAGCCGGCGAGCGTTTCGGCCAGCGGACAGGTGACCGGGCCGAGATTGGACAGCGCCAGGCTGGCATCGTCGCTTTTCAGGCTGGAAAGCCGGACAGTGCCCAGCGTCGAACAGCCTGCGCCGTAATACTGATCGGGCAGCGGGGTGAAAGCGGCCCGGCTGGTCGAAAGCTGCGCCAGGCACTGGCGCGTCTCGGGCCGGGGCGAATAGGTCAGGGTTGAGCGGGAGACCGCGGCCTTTTGCGGTGCGCGGGCATCGGGAATGGCTCCGCATGCGGCGGTAAGGGCCAGCAGGGGCAGGATGAGCAGCGGCGCGCGCATGGGCGGAAAAGTGCCATGCACATGGTCAGGAAAGTCTTGCGCGGCATGGTTAACACGGGGGTAAGGCCAAGCCCGTGCTTGACAGTGCGCCGCGCGCCACTAAGTGCGGCTGCGGGCCACGCGGTCCCAACGCCGCGCGTGCTCTCTGTAAGGAGAGTCAGACATGACTGCTACGATTCCGGCTCGCAAGCCTGCGCGCCCGTTCTTTTCTTCCGGTCCCTGCGCCAAGCCGCCGGGCTTCTCCCCCGCCAAACTCGCCACCGAATCGCTGGGCCGTTCGCACCGCGCGAAGATCGGCAAGGCGCGGCTGCAGTACTGCATCGACCTGATGCGCGAAGTGCTGGGCCTGCCCGATACGCACCGGATCGGGATTGTCCCCGGCAGCGACACCGGCGCCTTCGAAATGGCAATGTGGACCATGCTCGGCGCGCGCGGCGTTTCGATGCTGGCCTGGGAAAGCTTCGGCGAGGGCTGGGTGACCGACGCGGTCAAGCAGCTCAG
>JAKOWQ010000425.1 GCA_029781465.1 Pseudomonadota bacterium | reverse complement strand
GCTATGCCAGCGATGGCGGCGGTGTCGGGCCGCACTTCGACCAGTACGACGTGTTTCTCGTCCAGGGGGCGGGCCGGCGGTTGTGGCAGGTAGGGGAGATGTGCGATGCCGCAACGCCCTTGCTGCCGCACGAGGACCTGCGCCTGCTCGCGGGGTTCGAGGCACGCGAGGAATGGGTGCTGGAGCCGGGCGACATCCTCTACCTGCCGCCGGGTCTGGCCCATAACGGCGTTGCCCTGTGCGATGGCTGCATGACCTATTCCATCGGCTTTCGCGCCCCTGCCCGCAGCGAGCTGATCGCCCAATGGTGCGACCATGTTGTTGGCGGGGAAACCGACGGGGTTCGCTATCGCGACCCGGGCCTCGCGATGCAGGCCAACCCGGGTGAGATAAGCCCGGATGCGCTCGCCCAACTGCAGCGGCTGGTTCTGGAGAAGCTGGCCGACCCCGCAGGCTTTGCCCGCTGGTTCGGGCAATACAACACCACGTCCAAATATCCCGAGATCGACTGGTCCCTGCCGCAGCCGCTCACGCTGGAGGAGGTCTGCGAGATGGCGGCCGCGGGACTGCCGCTAAGCCGCAACCCGGCCAGCCGTTTTGCCTTCACCCGGGCGGAGGGGAACGAGGTGCTGCTGTTCGTCGATGGGCAATGTTTCGAATGCAAGGGGGCTGCGGCCCAATTTGCCCGCGACCTCTGCGCCCAAGACGCGCCGAGCCTGCCGGCGGAGATGGAACAGCCGGGCGATTGTGCGCAACTGCTGCTCGCGCTCTGTAATCAGGGCAGTGTCGCCTTCGACGACGCAGACTGAGTTCAAACCCGCATCTCGCGCCATTCGCCGGGGCCTAAGCCCTCGATCGACCAGTCCCCGATGCGCCATCGGACGAGCCGCAGGGTCGGATGGCCGATGGCTGCCGTCATCCGGCGCACCTGGCGGTTGCGGCCTTCGCGGATGGTCAGTTCGAGCCAGCAATTGGGCACGCTCTTGCGGTAGCGGATCGGGGGATCGCGCGGCCACAGGGCGGGCTCGCCGATGCGCCGGGCCTCGGCGGGGCGGGTTGGGCCGTCGTTGAGCAGCAGCCCGCGGCGCAGCTTGTCGAGTTCGGCCTCGCCGGGTTCGCTCTCCACCTGGACGAGGTAGGTTTTGGGCAACTTGAAGCGCGGGTCGGCGATGCGGGCCTGCAGCCGGCCATCGTCGGTCAGCAGCAACAGCCCCTCGCTATCACGGTCGAGCCGGCCCGCCGGATAGACCCCCGGCACATCGATCAGAGCCGAAAGCGTCGGCCGCGCCGATGCAGCGTTGCCTTTGTCGGTAAACTGGCAGAGCACGCCAAAGGGCTTGTTGAGCAGGAT
>JAKOWQ010000418.1 GCA_029781465.1 Pseudomonadota bacterium | reverse complement strand
CGGCTGCGATCGAAACCCCGGCGGTGCAGCCGCTGTTCGAACGCGCCGAGCAAGCGGACGAGCCCGAGCCGGAAGTGGAAGCGGAGCCGGCTGCGGCGGTTGAGGCGCCGGTAGAGCTTGACGAGCCGGCAATCGAAGCCCCGGCTCCGGTCGCTTCCTATGGCGACGAGGATGACTGGGATACTCCGGAAGCCGATGAGGGCGACGACGACGGCCCGCTTGAGCTTTCGTTCGAGGACGAAGCGGCCGGCGGCGATGAGGCTGCGGGCGGCGATGACGATGAGCTGCTGCTCGATGCCAGCCGTCTGGTCGAGGAAGACGCACCGGTTGCGGCGCCAGGAGCGCTGCCCGGTCGCCGCAGGGGGTTGGTTTCGGGCGAAAGCAGCGAAGGCGGCGATGCCTATGGCGCGGATGCCGGAGCGGGCGAGGGCGGCGGGGCCGAAGAGGCGCCGCGCCGAGCGCCCAAGATCGCCAGCGGCGGCGCAACCCTGTTCGAGCGGATGGCGAACCTGTCGCGCGGCGGGCGCTCCTCAGCCGATGAGGAGGATGAGGACGAGGACGAGGGCGGTGGTCCGTCGATCTCTATCCCGCGTTTCCTCGGGCGACAGAACAACCAGTAGCCGGGTGCGCCGCGCCTCTGGCGCCGCGTTCCGGCCCGGTTAAGGCTGGCTCCCGCATCAGGCTGGCCAGTTTGATGGGAATTCTTGCTATGAGCCGTGCCAGCCTGCCCTTGCGCCTTTCGGTCGGCGGGGTCGCGGTGCTGCTTGTCGGCGCTGCGCCGGTGCACGCGCAGTCCGTGCCGACAGTCAGCCAGCCCGTCGTCCAGGCGGTTCCTGGCGGCGAGAGCATGAAGCTCAACGACGCACTTGGCCGTCTGGCCAAGGATCCGCGCGATGTGGCCGCCCTGGTGGATGCAGGCAAGGCGTCGCTCGATATCGGCGATACGGATGCCGCGATCGGGTTTTTCCAGCGCGCGGCGGCCCTGGCGCCGGCCGATCCGCGGGCCAAGGCCGGGCTTGCCGGAGCCTACATTCGCAAGAAGGACCCTTTCAGCGCGATCCCGCTGTTCGAAGAGGCCGCCGCCGTCGGTCGGCTCGAGCCTGACCGGCTCGCAGACCGGGGGCTGGCCTACGATCTGGTGGGCGACGGCCAGAAGGCGCAGGAATTCTATCGCCAATCGCTCGCGGCGGCCCCAAGCGACGAGGCGGCGCGGCGCCTCGCTCTGAGCCAGGCAATCGCCGGTGACAGGCGCGGCATGGAGGTGACCCTGGCTCCCTTGCTGCAAAAGCAGGACAAGGCCGCCTGGCGCACCCGGGCTTTCGGCCTGGCGATCCTGGGTTACGCGGATGAAGCCGACGCGATTTCGCGGCAGAATCTCCCGGCCGACAAGGCCAGCGCGATGAGCGCCTACCTGCGCTATATGCCGCGCCTCACCCCCTCGCAGCAGGCCGCCGCAGCCAACCTGGGTCAGTTTCCCCGTGCCGCCGAGATCGGCCGTGACGATCCCCGCGTTGCCCAGTTTTCAAGGCCGCGCACCGTGCTGGCCGCGGCCAGCACGGTTCAGCCGCCGGCTGCGCCGGTGGCAAAGGGCAAGGGCAAGGCTGCTCCAGCCAAGGGCCGCCAGGCTCCGGCCCAGCAAGCGGCGGTATCCAGGCCGCAGCGCGATGCTGTCGCCGCGCCGCCCGAACCGCAGGTGGGCCGCGAAGTGAACGGCGGACCGATCCAGGTCGCCAGTGCGGCTCCCCCGCCTCCGCCGGTTCAGCAGCCCCAGCCGGTCGCCGCGCGGACCGCATCGGCGCCGGAACCTGCCTTTTCCGCGCCCGATCCGGCGCCCGGTTTCGATCTGCGGCAGAGCAGCGGTACCCCGGCTGCCGCGGCGCAGCCAGCCGTGCAGGCGCAGGCCGAAAAGGCACCGGCTCCGGCAACCGCCGCTCCTGCCGCTGACCGGCTGGAGGATGCCTTTGCCGAATTCGGTCGGCCCAGCCACGCGGTCGAACCCGCCGCCGGGGCGGTCGATGTGCGCAAGATCCAGCCGATCGCCAAGGAGAAACCCCCGGCCGAGGTCGCGGCAAAGGACGCCAAGGCGAAGAAGGGCGAAGATCCCTGCGCGCCCGCCGCTCCCGCCGCGAAGGGCAAGGCAAAGGGCAAGGCTGCGGTCAAGGCCGGCAAGGATGCCCAGACCCAGTGCAAGACCGGCAAGGACGCCAAGCCCAAGGGACCGAGCCATCCCAGCCGGATCTGGGTCCAGGTGGCGACCGGCAAGAACAAGAAGGCGCTGGCTTTCGACTGGCGCCGGTTCCTCAAGGACGAGCCCGAGGCGTTCCGTGGACGCAAGGGCTATACCAGCGCCTGGGGGGCGACCAACCGGCTGCTCACGGGGCCCTTCGATACCGAAGCCGAGGCCAAGGCATTCATGGCCAGGCTGCGCAAGGCCGGGGTCGATGGCTCGTTCCTGTGGATCAGCCCGGCCGGTCAGGTGGTCGATTCCCTTCCCTGAGCGGATCGGTCATCCCCTGCTTTTCCACACCTTGTAAACAGACTTGTCGAGTTTTGCGCAGCCCAGCGGCTAGCGCTCATTGTCGCGGGCGCCCCTGCCGACGCATCCAGCATCCGGGCGCGCGATCATGCCGCCATGACGCCACAGGACCTTCGCTTGGACCGGATGATGCAAGGCAATCAGGACTTCGAACGCGACGATGACGACGCCGCGCCGGTCGATATGCTCGCCTCGTTGTTCGAGGCGCGCGGTTGGCCCTGCGAATTCGTCGCCGAGGACGAAATCTCGGGCGAGATCAAGGGCAGCTGGGCGAGCTATACCCTGCGCGGCATCTGGCGGCGCGAGGATCATGTGCTGCAACTGCTGTGCCTGCCCGACATCCGTGTTCCCGATGACAAGAGCGCTGCGGTCTATGAACTGCTCGCGCTGGTCAACGAACAGCTGTGGGTCGGGCACTTCGACATGTGGTCGAACGGATCGGTGCTGCTCTACCGCCACGGCCTGCTGCTGGGCGACGAGGGGCTGCTGAGCCTGTCGCAGGCGCAGATCGCGGTCGAGGCCGCGGTTGAGGAATGCGACCGGTTCTATCCCGCGTTCCAGTTCGTGCTGTGGGGCGACAAGAGTCCGCAGGAAGCGCTCGCCAGCGCGATGGTCGACGCGGCGGGCGAAGCCTAGCCAGCGCGCGCGCGGCGCTCTAGGAAGGCACCGCGATGACCTTCAACTCCATCCTGATATTCGGCTGCGGCAATATGGGCGGGGCGATGCTCTCCGGCTGGCTGGCTGGCGGGCTCGATCCGGCGCGTTTCACCGTGGTCGACCCCGTGCTGGAGCGCGCACCCGAGGGGGTCGAACTGCTCCGCGCGGTGCCGGATCGCCGCTTCGATGCGGTGCTGCTGGGGATCAAGCCGCAGCTGCTCGATCAGGTAAGCGCCGCGCTGGCTCCGGCGATCGGTACCGAATGCGTGCTGCTTTCGATCCTCGCCGGGGTTGAGGTGGCAAGCCTTGCCGCGCGGTTTCCGGTGGCGGGGGCGATCGTGCGGATCATGCCCAACCTGGCTGCCGCGATCGGCAAATCCCCGCTCGGGCTGTTCGGCGCAGGTCTCGATGATGCGCGGCGCTGCGCCGTCGATGCGCTGCTGGCCCCGCTCGGGACCGCCGAATGGCTGGCGAGCGAGGGTCTGCTCGATGCGGTCACCGCGCTGGCCGGGTCGGGACCGGCCTTCGTCTACCGTTTCGTTGCCGCCCTGGCCGAGGGCGGCGCCGCGCTGGGGCTCGATCCCGCGCAGGCCGACCGTCTGGCTCGGGCCACGGTAGAGGGCGCGGCCATGCTTGCGGCCGCCTCGGCGGACGATCCAGCGGAACTTGCCCGGCGTGTCACCAGTCCTGGCGGCACCACCGCCGCCGGGCTTGCAGTGCTCGATCAGGATGGGGCCCTCGCTGGCCTGGTTGCAGCTACTCTCAAGGCGGCGCGCGATCGTGGCGCGGAACTGGCCGCAGCCGCGCGCAGCTGAGCACCTGTTACAAATTGCGACCGGTGCCGGTCCGGTTTTGCTTGAAACCGCGGGGGAGGGAGCCGATATTGGCCCCAGCGCCCCAATCGCGGGGCGGACAAGGAGTTTGATTGATGGCTGACTGGAACGATCCGCAGTCCACCCGGACTGGCTTCGGCTCGCCCGCTTCGCTCAATGGCGAGGTGCTGGGGGCCGGTACGCTCGACCAGGGGCTGCGCCGCCACATGCTGGCGATCTACAATTACATGGCCTCGGGCGTGCTGCTTTCGGGCGTGGTCGCGCTGCTGTTCGCGCGTTCGGGCGCGGTGCTGCAGATCATGGGCACACCGCTCGGCTGGGTGATCCAGCTGGCGCCGCTGGGCTTCATCCTGGCGATGAGCTTCGGGCTCAACCGGATGCAGACCAGCACCCTGCAGATGCTGTTCTGGGCCTTTGCCACGGCGATGGGGCTTTCGCTTTCGCTGGTTTTCCTGATCTACACCGGCGGCTCGATCGCGGTTGCCTTCTTCTCGGCGGCGGCGGCGTTCGGCGGGCTGAGCCTCTATGGCTACACCACGGGCCGCGATCTTTCGGGCATGGGCACCTTCATGGTGATGGGGCTGATCGGGCTGATCGTTGCCTCGCTGCTCAACCTGTGGCTCAAGTCGCCGGGACTTTACTGGGCGACGAGCGTGATCGGCGTGCTGATCTTCGCCGGGCTTACCGCCTACGATACCCAGCGCCTCAAGGAACAGTACCACTATGTCGCCGGAACCGACATGGCCGGCAAGGCGGTGGTGATGGGGGCGCTCAGCCTCTACCTCGATTTCATCAACATGTTCCTCTACCTGCTGCGCTTCCTCGGCGACCGTCGCTGATCGCACGCAACCAACGGCAGATCGTGCCCGGGGTGCCTTGCGGCGCTCCGGGCATTTGCTTTGCGGCGCGAAGCGTTTAGGAACGCGCTCTTCGTCATGGAGAGGATCGCAGTGAAGATGGCCACGCAATTGCGCCGCAAGATCGTGATGGGCGGGGTAACCCTGACCCTGGGGGCGCTGGCCGCCTGCGGACCGAAATCGACCCCGGCCCCGCCGCCGCCTCCTCCGCCCCCGCCGCCGCCGGTGGTGGTGGTGATCCCGCCGCGCCCGATCCCGCCGATGGGGGCCGCCGCGGGGCTCTATGTGCCGCTGGTTGGCGAAGACGGGGTGCGCCAGACGGTCAACGCCAGGATTTCCACCGCGCAGACCGTGTGGAACCTGCGTTCGGCCTACAACGTTGCCGCGCTCAATTGCCTGAAGCCCGAACACGCCGAGATCCTCGGCGGCTACAAGGCGTTTCTCAAATCCCAGAAGAAGGGCCTGGCCAAGGCCAACACCGCTGTCGATGCGGAGTTCAAGAAGAAGTACGGCACCGGCTATATCCGCCCGCGCGAGGCCTACATGACGCAGGTCTACAACTATTACGCCTATCCGCCGACCCTGCAGAACTTCTGCGATGCGGCACTGGTGATGGCGCGCGAGTCGATCAACGTGAAGGCGGCTGAACTCAACACCTTCTCGGGCCGCAATCTGGTGATGCTCGACAGCGTGTTCGAGAATTTCTACCGCTCCTATGAGCAGTACGCGCGCGATCTCGCGCTGTGGAAGTCGAAGTACGAGCCCGCCCCCGCGCCGGCCACGACCGCCGTCGCCGCACCGGGGAAATAGGCCGCGCCATCCCGCGCATTTTGCGCTTTCAAGCGCGCCCGCTCTTCGCTAAGGGGGCGCCTCGCGCGGAGGGTCTGCCCTTCGCACTCGCACTGGAACGGGGCCGTAGCTCAGCTGGGAGAGCGCGTCGTTCGCAATGACGAGGTCAGGGGTTCGATCCCCCTCGGCTCCACCAGGCGGGTTGGCTGATAATTGGCCCAGGATGGCCTGCAAACGGCGGCTTTCTGCGCTTCCGGTTCCACCTTCCGACTGCCCTGAGCTTGTCGAAGGGTGCGCTCCGGTTCTCGAAATCCGCCATTTTCGGCTCACCCTGGGCCAATTCTCAACCAACCCGCGGTAGCGCCCTGCGCCCTCTTCCCATTCGGCCTGAGCTTGTCGAAGGCCCCGCGCTCCGTTAGCCCCCCACCATGCATTTTCTCGATCAGGCCAAGATATACATCCGCTCGGGCGCCGGAGGCCCCGGGGCGGTGTCGTTCCGGCGCGAGAAATATATCGAATACGGCGGCCCCGATGGCGGCAACGGAGGCCGGGGCGGCGATGTGGTGTTTGAGGCGGTGGCCGGGCTCAACACCCTGATCGACTTTCGCTATACCCAGCATTTCAAGGCCCAGCGCGGGATCCATGGTTCGGGCAAGGACCGCAACGGCGCGGCGGGCAAGGACATGGTAATCAAGGTTCCGGTGGGAACCCAGATTCTCGACGACGATCGCGAAACCGTGCTGGCCGACCTGACCGAGGCGGGCCAGCGCGTTACCCTGCTCCATGGGGGCCTGGGCGGGCGCGGCAACGCCAGCTACAAGACCAGCACCAACCGCGCCCCGCGCCAGCACCAGCCGGGCGAACCGTTCGAGGAAATGTGGGTCTGGCTGCGGCTCAAGCTGCTGGCCGATGCCGGGCTGGTCGGGCTGCCCAATGCCGGCAAGAGCACCTTCATCAACCAGATCACCAACGCCAAGGCCAAGGTGGGCGATTATGCCTTCACCACGCTGCGCCCGCAGCTGGGCGTGGTGCGGCACAAGGGCCGTGAATTCGTGCTGGCCGATATTCCCGGGCTGATCGCCGGGGCGGCCGAGGGCGCGGGCGTGGGTGACCGGTTCCTGGGCCATATCGAGCGCTGCCGGGTGCTGATCCACCTGATCGACGCCAATGGGCTCGATCCGGTCGAGGCGCTGGAGGTGGTCGAGGAAGAGCTTGCCGCCTATGGCGCCGGGCTGGAAGGCAAGCCTCGGCTGGTCGCACTCAACAAGATCGACCTGATCGACACCGAACTGGTCCGCGCCTTCAGCAAGGAACTGCGCGCCGCGGGGGTGGCCAAGGTGTTCCCGATTTCCGGCGCGACCGGCAAGGGGATCGGCGCGCTGCTCGACGCGGTGCTCGAATACCTGCCCGCCCAGACCGTTACCGAACGCCCCGATGGCGAACGCGAGGAAGGCGACGAGCGGCCCTGGTCGCCGCTCTGATCCAAAAGACTTGCGGCCAAGGCGTCAGCCGCTAATCCCGCGCCATGACCATCGCGCGCCTTTCCGATCTGGCCGACAAGTCCGCCTGCCGCCGTCTGGTGGTCAAGGTCGGTTCGTCGCTGCTGGTTGGCAGGGACGGGGTGCGGCGCGGCTGGCTCGAAGGGTTGGTGGCTGAGCTGGCGGCGGCGCGCGCACGCGGGCAGGATGTGATCGTGGTCTCCTCGGGCGCGATCGCACTGGGTGCGGCGCGGCTGGGGCTGGACAAGGGCGGACGGGCCAGTCTGGCCGATGCCCAGGCGGCGGCCGCGGTGGGGCAGATCGCGCTTTCGGGGCTGTGGGCAGAGCTGCTTGGCGCGCACGGGCTGACCGCCGCGCAATTGCTGCTAACGCTGGAAGATCTGGAAGAGCGCCGACGCTACCTCAACGCCACCGCCACGCTGACGCGGCTGCTCGATGCCGGGGCGGTTCCGGTCATCAACGAGAACGATTCGGTCGCGACCCAGGAAATCCGCTTTGGTGACAATGACCGGCTGGCCGCGCGGGTGGCCCAGGCGGCGCAGGCGCAGGGGGTGCTGCTGCTTTCCGATGTCGATGGGCTCTACGATCGCAATCCGGCCGATCCCGGCGCGCGGCTGCTGGACGAGGTGCGCGGGGTGACGGCGGAAATCCATGCCATGGCCAGCGGCGGATCGTCTTCGGGCATGGGGTCGGGGGGCATGACCAGCAAGCTCCAGGCGGCGGAGATTGCCGAGCGGGCGGGGATCGCTCTGGCCATCGCCAGCGGGCTGCACGATGCGCCGATCGCCCGCGCGCTGGGCGAAGGGATCGGCACGCTGTTCCTCCCCCGGCGCAAGGACGGAGCGCGCAAGGCCTGGCTGGGCGGGCGGCTGCACCTGAAGGGCACGCTGGTGGTCGATGCCGGCGCGGCGCGGGCGCTGGGCAAGGGATCGAGCCTGCTCGCCGCCGGGATCGCGGCGGTCGAAGGCGAGTTTCGCCGGGGAGACGCGGTCGCGGTCCGCGATGCGGAGGGGCAGGTGCTAGCCCACGGCCTCAGCGAATATGATGCCGCCGAATGCCGCGCGATCATGGGCCGGCAAAGCGCCGATCACGCGGCCCTGCTGGGCTATGCCCCGCGCCCGGCGGTGGTCCACCGCGACCAGATGGTTTTGCTGTGAGCGTTGCCGTTACCGGTGCGACCGGATTCGTCGGCCAGACCCTGCTCGAACGCGCGCGCGGCCAGGTTGCGGTGCGGGCCCTGACCCGGCGCGAGCAGGCAGGGCGCGGCGGAGTGGAATGGATCGCGGGCGATCTTGCCGATGCGCAGGCGCTGCGCGAGCTGGTACGCGGCACCGAAGCGGTGATCCATGTCGCCGGAGTGGTCAACACCCCCGATCCGGAGGAGTTCGAGCACGGCAACGTGCTGGGCACGCTGGCCCTGATCGAGGCGGCCAAGGCCGAGGGCGTGCAGCGTTTCGTCTTCGTTTCCTCGCTCTCCGCGCGCGAACCGGAACTGTCGGCCTATGGCGCGAGCAAGGCGCGGGCCGAAAAGCTGGTCATGGCCAGCGGGCTGGATTGGACCGTGGTGCGTCCGCCGTGGATCTATGGTCCCGGCGATCGCGATACGCTCGACATGTTCAAGGCGGCGCGCTGGGGACTGATGCCGATGCCCCCGCGCGAGGGGCGCAGCTCGTTGCTTCACGCTGACGATCTGGCCCGGCTGCTGCTGGCACTGGTTTCGGGTGGCGAGGGGGTGAGCCAGCAGCTGTTCGAGCCCGATGACGGCCGCACCGGCGGCTGGAGCCACTATGAGGTCGCGCGCGCAATCGGGTGGGCAATGGGGCGGCGCCCGTGGGTGGTGCACCTCTCGCGCGCCTCGCTCGAACGCGCGGCGCGGGCCGATCGTTTCCTGCGTCGCGGCAAGGCCAAACTGACGCTCGACCGGGCCGGATACATGAGCCACCCCGACTGGGTGGTAAGCAACGGCGCGCGTCCGCCTGCCACGCTGTGGGAGCCGCTGGTTCCGACGCGCGAAGGCTTCAAGGCCACCGCGAAATGGTATCGCGAGGCCGGCTGGCTCTGATCAGAACGCCGGATCGTATCCCGGCGGCAGCTCTTCCACCGCGCCTTCGACGTGGATGCCGCACTCGGTCTTGTCCCAGCCGCGCCAGCGCCCGGCGCGCGGATCCTCGCCCGGCGCGACCATCGAGGTGCAGGGCGAGCAACCGATCGAGGGGTAGCCGCGCGCGACCAGCGGATGCGGCGGCAGGCCGCTGGCGGCAAGGTAATCCCCGATCTGGCCGCTCGACCAATCGGCCAGCGGGTTGACCTTGAGCCGACCGGCTGCATCTGTGGTGTCGATCTCGAAGCGGGCCAGGCCGGACCGGGTCGCGCTCTGAAAGCCCTTGCGGCCCGTGAAGCTGGCATCGAACCCTTCGAGCGCGCGGGCCAGGGGGCGCACCTTGCGGATCTCGCAGCAGCCGTCGGGATCGTAGGACCACCTAAGGCGGCTCTCATCGCGTGCGGCGAGTTCGGCCGGATCGGGGGCAAGGCTGCGCACGTCGCTCAGGCCCAGCCGCGCGATCAGCTCGTCGCGATAGGCCAGCGTCTCGGCGAAGTGCTTGGCCGTATCGAGAAACAACACCGGCACCGCCGGGTCGATGCTGGCGATCAGGTGAAGCAGCACCGCGCTTTCCGCGCCGAAGCTGGAAACCGCGGCGATCCGCCCGGCCAGGCCCTCGGCCAGCACGGCGGCAAGCATGTCCTGGGTCGGCACGCCCGCGAAACGCGCATTGAGCGCCTCGGCATCGTGCGTAGTGAAGCGCGCGGCGGTATCGAGCCGGTCGATGCGCCGGGCGGCTTCAGCCATGACGCAGCGCCCAGATCGGGCGCAAGCCATCGGCGGCGGGCTGGTAGGCTTGCCCGTAGCGGGTGAAGGCGGCGTCGGCGTCGGTGGGGTCAAGCGGCACTTCGGGCGCGAAGGCATCGAACCCGCAGCGCCGCAGGTAGGCAAGCTGATCGACCAGCACATCGCCCACCGCGCGCAATTCGCCCGCGTATCCCGCCTCGCTCAGGATCCGCGCCGCCGAATAGCCGCGCCCGTCGCCGAAGACCGGAAAGTTGATTTCCACCAGGCGCAGGCGCCCCAGATGCGGCAGCAAATCGCGGGCATCGTCGCCCGGCTCAAGCCGCACGGCGGCAGCGTTGCTTTGGGCGCCAAAGGCATCCACCGTCACGCCGGGATCGGCCACGGGTTCGTCGCTGCGGAAGCGGAACTGGACTTCAGCCATAGATCGCCTCCTTGAAGGGGGCCATGCCGATGCGGCGATAGGTATCGAGGAAGCGCTCCGCGCCCTGCTTGTTGGCGAGGTAGACGCTGGTCGCCCTGTCCACCGCGTCGACGATCCCGTCCTCGTCGAAACCGGGGCCGGTGATCGTGCCGAGCGAGGTGTCGGCGCCTTCACAGCCGCCGAGCAGAAGCTGGTAGTTCTCCACCCCCTTGCGATCGACCCCCAGGATGCCGATGTGGCCGGCGTGGTGGTGGCCGCAGGCGTTGATGCAGCCCGAGATCTTGAGCTTCAGCTCGCCGATTTCCTCGGAACGCGGCGAAAGGCGTTCGCTGATCTTCTGCGCCACGGGAATCGAGCGGGCATTGGCCAGGCTGCAATAGTCCAGCCCCGGGCAGGCGATGATGTCGCCGATCCGGTCAAGGTTCGCGGTGCCCAGCCCCGCTGCATCGAGAGCCTGCCACAGCGCGTAAAGATCGGCCTTCTTCACGTGCGGCAAAACGATGTTCTGGGCGTGGGTAACGCGCAGCTCGTCGAAGCTGTGATCGCGGGCCAGATCGGCCATCAGCCGGATCTGATCGGCGCTGGCATCGCCCGGAATCCCGCCGACCGGCTTGAGGCTGATCGTGACGGCGATATAGCCCGGCGCCTTGTGCGGCAGGCAATTGGTGTCCAGCCACAGCGCGAAGTCGGGATCGGAGCGGTCCACTTCATCCGATATCCCGACTTCGAACGGCGGCTCGGCGAATTGCGCCTTGATCCGTTCCAGTTCGGCCAGCGGCGGTTCGACGCCCTGGGTCAGCAGGTGGGCGAATTCCGCCTCGACCTGCCGGGTGTATTCTTCCTTGCCCAGCTCGTGCACCAGGATCTTGATCCGCGCCTTGTACTTGTTGTCGCGGCGGCCGTGGCGGTTGTAAACGCGCAGGCACGCCTCGGCATAGGTGATCATCCGGTCCAGCGGCACGAAGGGGTTGATGCACGGCGCGATCATCGGCGTGCGGCCCATGCCGCCGCCGACGTAGAAGGCCGCGCCCAGCTCGCCCGTATCGTTGCGCACAATCTGGATGCCGATGTCGTGCAGCCGCATCGCCGCGCGGTCGGTATCGCTGGCGATCACCGCCATCTTGAACTTGCGCGGCAGGAAGCTGAACTCCGGGTGGAAGGTGCTCCACTGGCGGATCAGCTCGGCGTAGGGGCGCGGATCGACGACTTCGTCGGCGGCGGCCCCGGCGTACTGGTCGGAGGTGGTGTTGCGGATGCAATTGCCGCTGGTCTGGATCGCATGCATCTCGACCGAGGCAAGATCGGCAAGAATATCGGGAGCTTCTTCCAGCTTTATCCAATTGTACTGGATGTTCTGGCGGGTGGTGAAGTGGCCATAGCCACGATCGTACTTGTCGGCGATATCGCCAAGCATCCGCATCTGCGCGCTGGAGAGCGTGCCATAGGGCACCGCCACGCGCAGCATGTAGGCGTGGAGCTGCAGGTAGAGGCCGTTCATCAGCCGGAGCGGCTTGAACTGGTCCTCGGTGATATGGCCTTCGAGCCGGCGGCGCACCTGGTCGCGGAATTCCGCCACGCGGGTATCGACCAGCTGCTGGTCGTAACTATCGTACTTGTACATCAGATCACCCAGTTCCCGGCCTCGGGATCGGCCGGCTTCAGTGTCAGGTCGGCGCGCACCGTGGGGCCAAGCGCGCGGATGCGTTCCTTGATGTGCGCCGGACGCACGCCCTGGGCATCGCGGGCGGCGTCGATCGCATAGGCGGCGTTGACCCGGCGCGTGGCCTGTTCGCGGGCCAAAACGGTTTCGGCCTGATCGCCTGCGTCGATCGCATCCTCGACATGGAGCGACCACGATACGCCGTCCCACCAGACCACTGCCCCGGTCTTGAGATCGTTGCCGGTGAGGATCTTCATGCCAGTGCCTCCAGCGCCAGGGCGCGCAATTCATGGGTTTGGGGAGCCGCGGCAACCTCGCCGATCACGATCAGCGCCGGGCTGGCGACCTTTTCCTCGGCCACCAGCGCGGCCAGTCCGGCAAGCGGCGCGCGCAGCACGCGCATCGCCGGGCGGGTGGCGTTCTCGATCACGGCCACCGGCACGGCAGGGGAAAGACCATCGGCCATCAGCTTTTCCGCGATGTTCCCGGCGGTGGCGAGGCCCATGTAGATCACCAGCGTGCGGCCCGCTCCGGCCAGCCCGGTCCAGTCCTGATCCGACAGGCCCCTACATTGCCCGGCAACGAACGACACGATCGAGGCAGAGCTGCGGTGGGTCAGCGGGAGCTGCGCCGCCGCCGCCGCCCCGGTCGCGGCACTGATACCCGGCACCACTTCCACCGGTACTCCGGCCGCCCGGCAAGCCTCGGCCTCTTCGCCGCCGCGCCCGAAGATGAAGGGGTCGCCGCCCTTCAGCCGCACCACTTCGGTCCCGGCCAGTGCTTCCCGCACCAGCAGGGCGTTGATCGCCGCCTGGCTCATGGTGTGGCGCGAGCGCGCCTTGGCGACCGAGATCAGCCGCGCTTCGGGGTGGGCCAGGGCCAGGATCGCCAGATCGACCAGCCCATCGTGGACGATCAGCCGGGCCGCCCCGATCAGGCGCGCGGCGCGCAGCGTCAGCAGCTCGGGATCGCCGGGGCCGGCGCCGACCAGCCAGACCTTTGCAGGGGTTGGGGCAGCTTGGTTCATGCTGCGCGATGTGGCGGCGCGGCCCCCGACGGGCCAGTCAGAAAGCCTTTGCCGGGGGCAAGGTCAGCTTTGCGGGGCCTCGCGCGGGGGCAGGGCGGGCCATTCCTTGATGTGCAGATCGCGCTGCGGGAAGGGAATCTCCACCCCGTGTTCCCGGAACAGGTGCCAGACCCGCTTGAGCACTTCGGAGCGCACATTGCCCAGCCCGGCTTCGGGATCGTCGATCCACAGCAGCACCTCGAAATCGATCGAACTTTCGCCGAACGCGCTCAGCCAGACCACCGGTTCGGGATCGCTCTTGACCCGCACCGATTCGCGCGCCGCCTGGAGCATCAGCTTCTCGGCCAGGTCGATGTCGGTGCCATAGGCCACGCCCACCGGCACTTTCACCCGCACGTCGCGGTTGGTGTAGGACCAATTCTCGACGTGGCTGGTCATCAGCAATTCGTTGGGAATGATGAATTCGATCTGATCACGGGTGATGACCGAGACCGCACGGATCCCGATCCGGTTGACCTGCCCGAAGGTTGGCGGGGTGGTTCCGCCCACCGCGATCACGTCGCCCGGCTTGATCGAGCGGTCCATCAGCAGGATGATGCCCGAAATCAGGTTGCCGAAGGTCTTTTGCAGGCCGAAACCGATCGCCAGGCCAAAGGCCCCGGAAAAGACCGTCAACGCGGACAGGCTGATTCCCAGATAGTCGATCGCCATCAGCGCCAGGCTCAGCCAGATGGCGATCGAGGCCAGCTTTTCGCCCAGCAATTGCTGGGCCCGGTCCAGCCGCTGCATCCGCCGGAACGAGCGGCGCGCGAACATGGTCGCGGCCTTGCCCAGCACGATCACGCAGACCGCGACGAACAGCACCAGCAGCGCGCGGTAGAGCGAGATGCGGGTCTCCCCGATGTCGAAGCCGATCGAATCGAGCCAGCCAAGCAGCTCGGGCAGGTTCCGCAGCGGGTTCACGGCGTCCGCCAGGCGGCAAGCGCCTGTTCGATATCGGCGATCAGATCGGCGGGATCCTCCAACCCGATCCATAGCCGCACCGCATGGGGGTGCTGCGGATCGCAGCCGCGCGGCGGCCAGGGCATCGCGGCCCGGTCACGCTCGGGGTGGACGCCCAGCGCCAGGCTTTCAAAGCCGCCCCAGCTGTATCCGATCCCGAACAGGGTCAGCGCATCGACCAGCCGGTCGCGCGCGGCGGCGTCGCCTCCGGCCATGATCACCGTCATCAGCCCACAGCCGCCGGTGAAATCGCGCTTCCACAGTTCATGGTCCGGCGAGCCGGGCAGCATCGGGAACAATACGGCGGAAACCTCGTCGCGCGTTTGCAGCCACTCGGCGATGGTGAGCGCGCTTTCGCTCGAGCGCCGCAGCCGCACGTCCATCGTCCGCAGCCCGCGCAAGGCCAGCGCGCAATCGTCGGGTGAGGCCTGCTGGCCCAGCATCAGCGAGCGCTTGCGCAGCCGTGGGTAGTATTCCGCTGTCGCCGTGACGCTGCCCAGCATCACGTCCGAATGCCCGCCTACGTGCTTGGTCAGCGCCAGGATCGAGAGATCGACCCCGTGGCTCAGCGCCGCAAAACCGGTCGGCCCGGCCCATGTGTTGTCCATCAGCACGGCCAGCCCGCGGGCCTTGGCGGCGGCGGCCAGCGCGGGCACATCGCATACCTCCATGCTCAGGCTGCCGGGGCTTTCCAGCAGCACCGCGCGGCTGTTGGCGGCGATCGCGGCGGCGAAGCCATCGATATCGAGCGGATCGAAGAACCGGGTCGAAATGCCGTAGTCGCGCAGGGCGTGGGTGGCGAACGAGCGGCTGGGGTCATAGGAATTGTCCGCCACCAGCAGCTCGTCGCCGGCCTTGAGCACGCTCAGCAGCGCCATCACCGGGGCGGCGAGCCCGGTGGG
>JAKOWQ010000413.1 GCA_029781465.1 Pseudomonadota bacterium | reverse complement strand
ATATCTTGGCAAAGCCGAGATTGCCCGCGAGGCGCATCGCCTTGGGCTCGATCCGGCGCTGAGCTGGTCGTGCTACGATCCGCAGCCGGGCGGCCTGGCCTGCGGTCTGTGCGATTCGTGCCGCTTGCGCCGCGACGGCTTCGCCAAGGCCGGGCTTCAGGATACGACCCGCTACGCTGCGGAGTGATTTGGGGAGATACGAGTGAGCGAACCCGAAACCGCGGAGCAGCCGCGCAAGGCCCAGCCCTATTCCTGGTATGTGCTGGGCGTACTGGTGCTGGTCTATGTCCTCAATTTCATCGACCGGCAAATCGTCTCGATCCTCGCGGTCGACATCAAGGCTGACCTTGGCCTCAGCGATGGGGACATGGGTTTTCTGGGCGGCGCGGCCTTCGCCGTGTTCTATGCGTTGTTCGGGATTCCGCTGGGGCGCCTGGCCGACAACTGGCACCGGGTCAGGCTTCTGAGTCTGGGTTTGGCGTTATGGTCGGCGATGACCGCGCTGTCGGGCCTTGCCCGCGATCAGCTCTCGCTCTCGCTGGCGCGGATGGGTGTGGGAATCGGTGAGGCAACCGCAAGTCCAACGGCCTATTCGCTGATTTCGGACTATTTCCCCAAGCACCAGAAGGCCACCGCGCTGGCGATCTATTCTTCGGGGCTCTATCTTGGCGGCGGCGTGTCGTTGTTCATAGGCGCCGAAATCGTTCAGGCCTGGAACAGCGCCCATCCGCTGGGCGGGCCGCTCGGCCTGGTTGGATGGCAAGCAGCGTTCCTGGCGGTCGGTTTTCCTGGCTTGCTGATGGCTTTGTGGGTTTCCACCCTGCGCGAGCCGCTGCGCGGGGCGATGGACGGGACACCGACCGTGCGGGGCAGCAACCCTTTCGGTGCATTTCTGGCCGATCTTTCGACGATCGTTCCGCCATTCACGGTCTATGGAGCAATGCGCCGGGGGAGTGCCGCGCTGGCAATCAATCTTGCCGTTGCGATGGGCCTGGCCCTGTTTGCCTGGGCGATGATCGGGCTGACCGGAAACAAGCCGCAATGGAGCGCTGTGGCGCTGGGATATTATGCTGTGTTCTCTTGGGCGAGCAATTTGCGGCAAAAGGATCCGGCGACATTCCGGCTGATCTGGGGAACCCCGGCCTTTGTCTGCACCACACTGGGCTACGGTCTGGTCTCGCTCGCGGCCTATGCGCTTGCCTTCTGGACCGCGCCCTATGCCGAGACCGTGCTTGGCCTCGACAAATCGGGGCTTGCCTTCGTTCTCGGCGCCAACGGTGCGCTTAGCGGGTTCCTGGGTGTGATCATTGGCGGAAGGGCTGCCGATGCGCTTCGTGCGCGCAATCCGGCAGGGCGTGTCCTGGTCATCATCTTCGGGGTGCTGGCCCCGATCGCGCCCATCTGGATCGGTTATTCGACCTCCAATGTCACCTTGTTCTATTCGATGAATTTCCTGGCCGGAATGTTTGGCGCCGCCGCGCTCGGCGCCGCAGCGGCAACCACCCAGGATCTTGTGCTGCCCCGCATGCGTGGCACGGCGACCGCCTCGTTCTTCCTCGGGACAACCCTGGTCGGATTGTCGTTCGGGCCCTACATGGTCGGGCAGATTTCCGATCTTGCCGGGACGATGGTCAACGGCAAGCTGGTCGGGGACCTGCGCACCGGCATTCTTTCCCTGGTGGGCGTGGCGCCGCTGGCGCTGGCGCTGCTGATCTATGCCTATCGCTCGGTTCCCGCGGCCGAAGCCACGCTGGCCCAAAGGGCGGCGGAATAGGCAGCATTACCTTATCGGCGATTTGCCAGATCGGACTTGCATCGGCTCCGTCAGGATTGACCCGGCGTGACCGAAAGGTGCTCTGGCTGACTGGCTGCGGAATTTCCGTGCCGATGGGAGGCGGCTGGTCCAATCCGTACCGGGCAAAGAAAAAGGGGCCGGATCGCTCCGGCCCCCAATTCTCTTTGCACCTTGCGGTGGCTTACATGCCCGAACCCGGACCGTAGGTGATTTCCACCCGGCGGTTCTGCAGTTCGCGCACACCGTCCGCAGTCGGAACGCGCGGGTTGTTTTCGCCGAAGCCCTGGCTGCTGATGGCGCCGCCCGGGACGCCGTGCGAGGTCAGGTAATCGGTGACCGAAGCGTTGCGACGCTCCGACAGGCCCTGGTTGTAGGCGGGCTTGCCCGAACGGTCAGCATAGCCGGCCAGCATGATCGGCACGTTGGCGCAGTTGCCATAGGCAGTGACCGCGCTGTCGAGGATCGAAGCAGCCTCAGGCGTGATGTCCGACTTATCCCAGTCAAAGAACACGATGTACGGTCCCTTGTTGCACGGCGGCGGCGGCGGAGGCGGCGGCGGCGGCGGGGGAGGCGGGGGAGGCGGCGGCGGGGGCGGCGGCGGCGGCGGCGGGGGCGGCGGAGCAGCCGGCGCGCCGAAGTTGTAGCCCAGCGTCAGCATCAACGAGTGCGAACGGAACTTGCTGTGCAGATCGTCGCCAGCCAGATCGACCAGATCGACATTGCTCTGGTTGTAGAAGCGATACTTCAGGCCCAGATCGACATTGTCGCTGACCGGGAAGCGGACGCCCGCGAGCGCCTGCCAGGCAAAGCCGGTGTCCGAATCGTCGAGCATCGGGCCAGCGAAATCGGCGCTGCCATGGACCCGGCCGATACCGCCACCCAGGCCAACAAAGCCCTGAACCGAATCGTCTTCTCCGAAGTCGAGCAGGCCGTTGAGCATGAAGCTCAGCGCGTTGGCATTGCCGGTCAGACCACCGGCACGATCGAGAACGCCGCTCGAATCGGTCAGCTTGTCGAGCCGGGCGCGGCGATAGCTGGTTTCGGCTTCGAGGCGGAACCCGCCGAAGTCATAACCGACCACTGCGCCAACGTCGAAACCCGTGCCGAAATCGGACTTGAGGGCGTCGTGAAGGCCGTTGACATCGTAGTGACCGTCTTCGACGACAGTCGCGCCGAGATCACCTTCGATATACCACGAATCGTCGCGAGCCAGAGCAGGCGACGCAAGGGCCGTGGAGGCCAATGCCATCCCAAGGACCAGTTTGCGCATTATCGTTTTCCCCTTATTGAAAGGTTTGAGCCACCGAGTGCACGGTTTTCTAACGGGATCGGGTGCGCTGCGCAAGCGCTCAAAGCCTTCAACTGTTGCAATAATGTCGCGAATCCTTGCCCGGATCGCATGAAACGCCCTTCAAATGCGGCGATCACCGCCGGAGTCCGGCGATCCCGTCAATCGTTGCTCGTGCAGCGGGGACGATTCCGGCGTCGACAAGACATTGTGTCAGGGCGGCAATTGCGGCTCGCGCTTCGCTATCGACCACGCCACCTCCGCTTGGAGCGTTGGGTCTATCCGGAGCGACCCAGCCGCCCGCATAGCGAAGATCCCGACCGCTCGAGCGGTCCAACAGGCGCATCCCGTCACGCGGGACGAAAAACAGCCAGTTGCCCCCCGCGAATGCCGCGATCTGCCCTTCATTGCCGGCCCATGCGCCGCCTGCACCCTCGTCGATCAGCCAGCAAGTCCCTTCCGCCGGGGTGGCCGGAGGACTGGCCAGGACTCCCTCGACCGCGCAGTGAAGCAGGGTATCGATCCGCACGAACGCCTCGTTGACGAATGTCTCTTTCTGCGTCTGCCCGGCGAACAGCATGGGCAATTCGTGGCGCGCGGTTCTGCTGTCATAGAGTGGGTCAGGCATGTTGGTTTTCCTTGAAAGGCAAGCGGTTAGGGAAGCTCAATCGTCAAGGGCCGGGATGTGCCGCGATCCCCGCGCTGGCGGATGGCGAAGGGACCTTGCGGCAAGGCAGCGATCAGCGGCGCCAGCGCCGAAGCGGCCAGGGCGAGCAGCGGCGTGGTCGTTTCCCAGCGCGCCAGAGGCGCCTGCAACGGCCCGAACGTGACCTCGTAGAGTTCGGCTTGCTCGTTGAGCGGAGTGTCCACCGCATCGGTCCATGCCCAAGCACCGCGGGCGCGCCGGGTCCAGGTCAGGGCGATCCCTCCCTCGCCATCCGGGATGATGCGGGCGTGGACCGGGGCTGGGGGGCGCGAGCCGATCCCGGCAAGCAGCACGGGTGAAACCGCCGGAACGTCATCGCCGATCCCGATCGCCGATATCTGCGTTCCCGGCACCATGCCGGCAATCGCCGGATCGAGCACTGCTCCCGTCCCGTCGAGCAGGACGAAGGCCTCGCCCGCCAGGTGCGAAGCGATGGCATCTTCGGTGCCGCCTCGTCCGCGCAGCAGACCTGAAAGCCGCCATTGGCCCGCGCCAAGCGGCTCGGCGGCGGCAAATTGCAGCAGCTCGGGGCCGAGCAGGGCCCGATTTGCTCCCATCGCCAGTTGTTCCATGCTCGCATTGGCGAGCGGCAGGTCCGGTGCGGCAAGCGTGACGATGATCGAACTGGCCCGGTCGAACAGCAGCGGCGAAGCGGGCGCGAGCGCGGCATCGGCGGTCCCGATCACCGCGCGCGCGCGCCCGGTCGTGCCCAGCGGAAGCAGCGCCCCGTCGCCCTGATCCGCGAACAGGCTGGCCCCCGCCCAGGCTGCATTTTCCGAACTCGCCGCCGCAATGAGCAACGGGACCGGGGTAAGGGCATTGCTGTCCCACGGCAGCTCGAACGCCACCAGTCTGGTGGGCGCGATGGTGATGTCGGGGATCGGGTTCACCCTGCCGGAGTCCGAGCCGGGCGTGGCAATGCCGAGCACCGCGTGGCGCACCAGCGTGAGATCGACGCCGTGTTCGCGCCATTCCCAATCGCTCACGCGCCATTGCCCCGGATGATCGGGCAAGGTCACGATCGCGCCGGGCCGGACTGCCGGATCGAGCTGGGTGACGCGCCAGGAAATGGTTTGCCGGGCCCAGGAATTGCGCTTCGCCGCCTGCTCAACCAGGTGGCGCGCCGCCTCTGCGCCAAGCGTGGCGGGCAGCTCCACCGTGCGCGGCTGTCCAGGAAGCGGGCGCCCCGAAGCGCGCTGGATCCCCGGTTGATAGTCGCGCTCGAAATCGTAGTAGCGCAGCACGGAAACCGGCTGTTCGGGATTGGGCGCGCGCTTGCGGGTGAAGCCGGCGTTGCCGCCAAAATCCTCGCGATTGTTCGAAGTCGCGGCTTCAGGAAGCGCGATAGCCGCAGTCTGACGCCGCGATGGGCGGATCGTCAGGCGGGCATCGCAGGCGTCGCAATCGACCGGATAGAGCGGGTCGAGCGCGGAAAGCAGCTCGACCAGCGGGCCTTCGATAGCGATCCCCTGGAGTCCGGTCAGCGGCACGGCCGCGTCGCAGTCCTCCAGTGTGTCACCCAGCAGCTGCGCGATCGACAATTCGCCCGTATCGGCAAGAACCTCGAAGGTCAGCGCCGGAATGCGGTTGCCGAAATCGGCCAATTGCAGGTTTTCGAACACCGCATAGGCGAGGCCGCGATAGGCCGGGCACTGCCCTGCGGCCTCGGCTGCCTCGAGCAGCGGATCGACGGCCTGATCGCCTTCGCCGCTGTGAAAGCGAAACGCACCGCCGGTCTTGAGATCGCCCGCCGCGCCGCGCAGCAGTTTGCCGTCGGCCCAGATACGCCCGATCGCACCCGCGGGGCGGCTCGCCAAGGCCACGGCGAATGAGGCCGAATAGGTGTATTCGGTGACCGAAGGCTTGCCCTTTCCGCCGCCGTGCTTGTCCTTGTGTTCGACCAGATCGGTTGCCCAAATGATCTGCCCGCCGATGCGCATCCGCCCAAACTGGCGCGGCAGCGGAGCGCCATAGCTCGAGGTTGTGACCGCCAGTTCGTTGAGCCGGGGGCCTTCGCGGTTGCCCCCGCCGAGCACCATCCCATCGACCGAGCGGCCGACCAGCGCGCCGATGGCGCCGCCCAGCGGTCCGCCGATCAGGCTGCCGATCGCGGTAAAGATCACGGTTGCCATGGGCGGCCTTTCAGTTGCGTGGCGCGAGGCGCCAGCGATGGGTGACACATGCCGCGGCGAGCGGCTGCCCGCAGACCACGCGGCGCAGCCCGGCGTGGGCGTGGACCCAGCCCCGGGCGCTGACGATCGCCAGGTGGACCTGCGCAGCGCCCAGCCGCATCAGCAGCACGTCGCCCGGCGCGGCCGCCCCTTCGGCGGCTGCAAACCCGCAGGATTCCGGCGCGGGCAGCCAGGCCTCGGGCGCCAGGGTGCGCAGCGGATAGCCGTTGGGGAGCGCCACCGGGCACCCCGCGCGTGCCATCGCCGCACCGAACAGGCCGATGCAGTCGAGCCCGCTTTGCGGGTCGCGGCCATGCAGGCGGAACGGGGTGCCGACCAACGATTGCGCCGCCGCCGCCAGATCGGCTCCGGTCATTGCACCGGATCCGGGTAGCGCGAGACCAGATCGTTCCCCGGAAGGTACGGCTCGCCGCGAAAGTTGATCGCGTTGCTGAAGCGGCTGGCGCAAGTGGCGATGGTCCGGTCGCAGCCCTCGCGCAGGAGTGCGCGCGCGCCGGGTGCAGGCGTGAGGTCAACCGGGAGATCGAGCACCAGCGCATCGCCCTCGGTGCCCACGATCCCCATTGCGGCCCCGGCGTGCGGCCCGTCCAGCCAGCGCAGGCTTCCGCCGATCAGGCTGGATGAAGGGGCCGCGCAAGCGAAGCTCGCGGCATTGGTTGCGGCATCGAAAGCCGTGAGTACGGCTTCGTGGGTGAAGCGTACGGGCGCGAGGTTGCATCCCGGGCCGCAGAACACCGCGCGGCAGCTGGGGCTGGTGCGCGGGACCGGATCGCGTTGCAGTTCGATCTTGCGCGATTGCAGCGAGGCAGTGAAGCTTCCCGCCTCCTCGACCACCGCTCCGATGGTGCCGCGATAGAGCACGGCGCTTTCCAGGCTGGCCCAATCGACCACGCCGATCTGCACCGCGGCGCCATCGAAACGGCCGATTGCAAGATCGCTGGCCGAAATGGATTCGTGGCTCAGCGCGCCTTCGACTTCGGCGCTGTCGGCCTCGAAATCGGCCGAGCGGCGAATTGCCGAGGGCACCATGCCGGGGGTCGCGCGGTGGCACAGGCCATCGAACCACAGATCGCGGTCATGGGTGGTGAAACCCAGCGTCACCCCGTCGCGGCGCGCGACGCGCCAGAAGCTGGCGACCGTTTCGAGCGGACCAGAAAACCACACCCGGCTCATGCCGCCGCCTCGCGGATTTCGATCACCGGGACCGAAGGCGCCTCACCTGCGGCGAAGGCGGTGCCGGCGATCTCAAGCTTGTCTTCGGCAAAGCGCACCGGCACGTCGAACAGGAAACCCGCGCGGATCACCTTGCCCGGCGCCGGAGGGCTGGCGAAAACAACAACCCCCAATGGATCAAGCGTCCAGTCGGTGCTGAGCGCGCCGTCGATGCTGACCACCAGGCTTGTCACCAGCGGACGGGTGATCCGGCGCACCTGCACCGCATCGCCCTCGCCGTAGAGCTTGACCAGCGGAAAATCGGCCCGAATTCCGTCTCCCGTCCCCAGTTCCTGATCCGCCAGGGTCGGTGCGCCGGTCATGGCGTTGGAGCTGAAATCGGAGGGATCGCGCAAACGAAACCCGCGCGCCGCACCGCGCCGGGCGCGAAAAAAGGCCAGCAGGACGCCCAGTTCGGCCTCGGATCGGATTCCGGGGCCAACATCGAAGCGCAGCCGCGCGTTCGACCACAGGCTGTTGCGGCGTTCATAGCCCGAGGCGGTGACCGAAACGCTGGTCGAAAACTCCGGCATGATCGTGGCATCGCGCCCCAGCGCCAGCGGATAGGGCACGTCGTCGAAATGCAGCATAGCGTCCTCCTCGCCGACTTGCGGCAGGCGCAGGTATCCATCGCGGCAGACCTGGGGCAGCGCCCAGACAAAACACTCGTGGACGCCGCGCGTGAAAGCCTCGTCGATCCCCGCATCGATCGGCCGCCACAATGCGGGATCGGCCCCGGCGGGAACGAACCCCGCGAGATAATCCTGCGCTGTCTGCGCATAGCCCAGGCGCGCGGTGATTTCGGCATAGGCGGCGCGGCGCCAGGCGTCGGATCCACCGGTGAGCCAGTCGTAGTCCTCCACCTGAAGCC
>JAKOWQ010000398.1 GCA_029781465.1 Pseudomonadota bacterium | reverse complement strand
TGCCGAAGCCGGTTATCACCGGGCCATCCTTGAACTTCGACATGTCCTGCGCGCCCGCGCCTGCGGCCAGTGCCAGGGCGGCGACCCCCGCCACAATCGTCCGAAGCTTCATTAGCATTCTCCCGTTCAGCCCGAAGCGCGTTTCAGCGCGATGCGGATAAGGTCGTTGAGTGCGGCGCCCTCACCCAGCTCTTCAAGCGCCCGAGCCACCGCATCAGCGGCAACGTTGGGCTTGAAACCGAGGTTCTGCAAGGCCGAGACCGCATCGCTGCCCGCCGATCCGGCTGGGGCCGCCACAGCGGCAGGTCCGCCGCCGCCGGGCAGCGCCCCGGCCTTGTCCTTGAGCTCGTTGACGATTCGCCCCGCGAGCTTGGGACCAACCCCTTGCGCGCGGGCAACCATCGCTGCATCCGTGCCTGCGCAGGCGCGCTGCAACTCCTCGACCTGGAGCGCGGACAGGACCGCCAGGGCCATCTTCGAGCCGACCCCCTGCACTCCGGTGAGCAGGCGAAACCACTCGCGCTCGGCCGCGCTGGCAAAGCCGATCAGGCGCATGTCATTTTCGCTCACCTGAAGTTCGGTATGAACGGTCACGCGTTCGCCGCGCGGCCCCAGGGCGTCGAGCGTGCGCGCGCTGCAATGGACCAGATAGCCGACCCCGCCCACGTCGATCACGGCCCAATCCGGGCCGAAATCGTCGAGCGTGCCGGTAAGCCTGGCGATCATGGTTTGTTCCTATGGCACAGGCGCGAATCCGGGGGAAGCGGAAAAGGGCAGCCGGGGCGATGACAGCAGGCACCGGCCCGGCTAGACCGGCCCGATGCAGGGGAACACGGCACGATCGGGCTATGGGGCGGCTATCGCGGTGATCGTGCTGGCCGGACTGGCCCTGCGCGCGCTGGCCTATTCCCCCTTCGAGATCAGCCACGCCGACGAGATCATGCAATATCTCGAGCAGGGCAAGCGGCTTGCCACCGGGCACGGGATCGTGCCGTGGGAATACCGCTATGGCGCGCGCAACGGCCTGATCGCGCAGCTGCTCGCCGTGCCCTGGTGGTTGGGCGAACGCCTGGCGCCGGGCACCCAGCTGGCGATGCACCTGACGCGCGCGCTGTTTCTGGCGCTGACGCTGCTTGCATTGCCTGCGGCCTGGCGGCTGGGGGCGCTTGCCTCGCGTGCGCACGCCTTCGCCGCGCTGACCGTTGCGGCGCTGTGGTATGAAAGCGTGCTGTTTTCCACCCTGCTGCTGTCCGAGGTTCTGGCAACCGGGCTGATCGCACTGGCCGCATCGCTGCTGCTCGATCCGGCGCGCGGCACGGCGCGGCTGCGCTTGGCCGGACTGCTGCTGGGGCTGGGAGTGGTGGTACGGCTGCAATATGCTCCCTTCGCCGCCGTGCTGGCCTTGGCGGTGCTGCGACTGGACTGGAGAAGCTGGTGGCAACTTGTGCTGGGCGGCCTCGCGGCGGCACTGATCGGCGGGATCTCCGATCTCGGCATGGGCCGCTGGCCGTTCGAGTGGATCTGGGTCAACCTGGCCTACAACCTTGGCGACAGCCGCGCCGCGCGGTTCGGGGAGAGCGGCCCGCTGGAATATGTCCGCCTGCTGCTGCTCCACCTCGGCCCGGCGGCACCGTTCATCCTCGCCGGAGCGATGCTGTCCCCGCCGCGCTATCGCCCGCTGGTGCTGGCATTGCTGGCCAACCTCGTGTTCCACAGCCTGATCGCGCACAAGGAATACCGCTTCGTCTGGCTTTCGACCTTCCTGATCGTGGTACTCGCGGCGATCGCTTCGGTCAGCCTGGCGCGGCGGCTGGCAGAAGCGCGCGGGCGCAGCCTTGCGCCGTGGATGCTGGCCGCGCTGGGGCTGGTCTGGCTGGGAGCAAGCCTCTCCGCTGAGCAGCAATCGGGCGGTGCGCGCACCCTGCGCGGCGGCAGCCCGATCCCGCTTGCCGCGCTCGATGCCCTGAAGCGCCCGGAAACCTGCGGTATCGCCATTCCCGACCAGTGGCGCGCGCACCTCGTCCCGGCGCTGCTACCGCGCGCGGTGCCGCTCTATGTCGCGCCCGAGGCGGTGATGGCCGGTAGGCAAGCTCTGCCTGCCGGGGTGGTTTCGGCTGCCGATGCCCTGGTATTTCCGGCTCTGCCCGCCGGGGCAACCGGCTACGTTGCCATGGGCTGCAAGGCCAACGCGGTGCTCAAGGCCTGCCTTTATGTCCGTCCCGGCCCCTGCATGCCCGATCCGCAGTGGACCTATCAAGCCGCGCTGGAGCGCGAGGATCTCTAGGGTCAGGACCTAGCGCGCGATCTGCGCGTGGGCGATCGCCACCGCCAGGGCGTCGGCCGCATCGGCACCGGCCAGCTTTACGCCCGGCAACAGCACCCTGATCATGGCCTGGACCTGGGCCTTCTCGGCCCCGCCGGTGCCGGTAACCGCTTTCTTGACCAGCCGGGTGGCATATTCGCTGACCGGCAGGCCGCCGCGCGCCGCGGCCAGCAGACAGACCCCGCGCGCCTGACCGAGCTTGAGGGTCGATTGCGGGTTCTTGTTGACGAACACCTCTTCCACCGCCGCCTGATCGGGGCGGTGAGCAAGGATCACATCGGCCAGTTCGCGGTCGATGGTGACCAGCCGCTCGGCAAGCGGCGCGGCGGGATCGGTCCGGATCTGTCCGTTGGCGATGTGGCTGATGCGGTTGCCGCTCTTGGCAACAATCCCCCAGCCGGTCGAGGACAGCGACGGATCGAGACCCAGCACCAGCATCGGTCAGAACCAGGCGTTGAAGGGGCTGGAAGGCAGCTCCTCCAACCCATCGCGATAGCGTTTGGGAGCGGTTTCGCGCACCCTTTCCAGCCATACCAGCGGATCGAAAGCGGCTTCGCGGCATTCGTAGCGGCCAATCGGGGTTTCGCCCTTGGTCCCCTGGTTGACTGAAAATCCGGCGTAGCTCTTGCCGGGATTGTCGGCGAGGCTGCCGTTCAGGCCGACAAACAGCGTGTAGTGGATCCGCCCGGTGCTGATCCGGACATGATCCTGATGCCCGCCGCCCTGGCCGATCGCGGTGCCGATGCGGACATTGCTCCAATCGGGCAGATTTCCGACATCGACCGCACGGCTGCCCGCAAGGCCATAGCGGTAATGCAGGCTCTCGCGCGCCGCGCACAGACTGGCCAGCGATCGCCCGATCTTGCAGGTGAACACCACCCGTTCGGAAATGCCGCACAGGCTGGGCGGCGGCTTTGCCGGAGCAGCCATGCCTGCGGGCCCGGCCAGCGCCGCGATCAGCAAGGCGCTGGCGGCCAGGGCTTTCACCCCAGCTTCTCCATCACCGCATCGGGGATGTCGTAATTGCCCCAGACGGTCTGGACATCGTCGTCATCGTCAAGCACGTCGATCAGCTTGAGCAGGGTGGCGGCGTCGCTTTCGCCCACTTCGGTCTTGAGGCAGGGCTTCCATGCCAGCTTGACCCCTTCGGCCTCACCCAGCGCCTTTTCCAGCTCGCGGGCGACCGGGTGGAGGTTTTCGACCGCGACCCAGATCGCGTGGCCGTCCTCATCGCTTTCGACATCGTCGGCGCCGGCCTCGATCGCGGCTTCGAGCACCTTGTCCTCATCGCCCGCGCCCGCGCCGTATTCGATCAGCCCCAGACGCTCGAACCCGTGGCTGACCGCGCCCGAAGCACCCAGGTTGCCACCGTTCTTGGCAAAGGCGGTGCGCACGTTGGTGGCGGTGCGGTTGCGGTTGTCGGTCAAGGCCTCGACGATCAGGGCCACGCCGCCCGGGCCATAGCCCTCATAGCGCACTTCCTCGTAGTTCTCGCCGTCGCCCTTGCTGGCCTTGTCGATCGCGCGCTGGATGTTGTCCTTGGGCATCGACTGCGCCTTGGCCGCGTTGACCGCGGCGCGCAGGCGCGGGTTCATGTCGGGATCGGGCATGCCCATCTTGGCCGCGACGGTGATTTCGCGGGAGAGCTTGGAAAACATCGCCGAGCGCTTTTTGTCCTGCGCGCCCTTGCGGTGCATGATGTTCTTGAATTTGGAATGGCCTGCCATGGATCCGTCTTGCAGCTAGGGTTTGGGTTGGCCCGCCCCCTAGCCGAGACTGCGGCCAAGGGCAATCAGCCGAGGCCGAGAGCCGCCTTGTAGGTATCGAGCACCGCTTCCATTTCGGCCCGGTCATCGGGCTTCATCTTCCTCAGGCGAACGATCTGGCGCATGATCTTGGCGT
>JAKOWQ010000395.1 GCA_029781465.1 Pseudomonadota bacterium | reverse complement strand
CGCGGCGGCCCGGATTCTGATCGACGACGAGGACGATTCGGCAGCTTGACAGACTTGCCTCAAATTTGAGCCGTCGCAATGAACGCTTTCTTCGCGGCGGCCATACCGACCGCCATGTGGCCCTATCATCCCGATCTGCTGGCAACGCCGGTACCGCGCTATACCAGCTTTCCGACTGCTGCCGAATTCTCACCCGCGGTGGGGCCGGTCGAGGCCGACGCGGCGCTGCGCGGTGTCGAGGGCGATCTGTCGCTCTATGTCCATATCCCCTTTTGCCAGCAGATCTGCTGGTATTGCGGCTGCAACACCGGGGCGGCCAACAAGCAGCAGCGGCTGCACAGCTACCTTGATGCGCTGCACCGCGAGATCGCGATCACCGGCGCGCGGCTGGGCAGCGGCGCGCGGGTACGGCGGATCGCCTTTGGCGGAGGCAGCCCGAATGCCATCGCGCCGACCGATTTCGTCCGTCTGGTCGACGCGCTGACGCTGCACATGCCGCTTGAGGAACCGGTCTGGTCAATCGAGCTCGATCCGCGCACCCTGACCCAGGAATGGGGGCAGGTGCTCGGCTGGATCGGGGTCAGCCATGCCAGCATGGGGGTGCAGACCTTCGATCCCGCGCTGCAGGCGGCAATCGGACGGATCCAGCCGGACGAGGAGATCGTCCAGGCCACGCGGTGCTTGCGTGAGGCGGGGATCAGCTCGCTCAACTACGATCTGATGTACGGCCTGCCGGGGCAGACGGTCGACCAGCTCGAGGCCACGCTCGCCCGCACGATCGAGCTGGGTGCCGACCGGATTGCGCTGTTCGGCTATGCCCACGTGCCGCACATGCTGCCTCGCCAGCGCCGAATCGATGCATCCGCGCTGCCCGGCCAGGACGCGCGCTTTGCCATGGCCGAATACGGATACCGCCGCCTTGTCGGGGCGGGCTATGTGCCGATCGGCTTCGATCACTTTGCCCTGCCCGGCGATCCGATGGCGCAAGCGGCGGCCCGGGGCCGGGTGCGGCGCAATTTTCAGGGCTTCACCGAAGATCAGGCGGAAACGCTGGTCGGTCTTGGGGCCTCGGCAATCAGTTGCTTTCCGAACCTGCTGGTCCAGAACGAGAAGAACGCCGGGCGCTATCGCATGCTGCTGTCGCAGGATTTGCTTCCGGCCGCGCTTGGCGTGACGCGGGACCGCGAAGATCGCCGCCGCGGTGCGGTGATCGAAGCGCTGCTGTGCCGTGGAGAGGCCGAGCTTGAGCCTGCGCTGAGGGCCGAAGTCGGGGGCCGCCTGGGTGTGTTCATTGAACGGGGGCTGGCCCGGATCGAGGGCAACCGCCTGACCATCGCGCCCGAAGCCTTGCCCTACGCCCGTACCATCGCCGCGCTGTTCGATCCCTATCGCCAGGATTCGCTGCGCCGCTTCAGTTCGGCGGTCTGAACGCGTCCTCTTTACACTGCTTCGCCGCGCGTTAATTTCGCGCGAACGAATCGCAACTGGCGCCAAAAAAAGAGCGGCAGTCCGATGAACCGCCGCCCGAGGTGGGGAGAACTCTTGAAACCCGGCGCCCATCGGCTCCTGAGACGTGCGCCGGGTCAAACCATTCGCTTGCCAATGTCATCCTCCCGCACGCGCGGGCGTGCCTTGATGCCGATCAAAGTTTGAAAATTGACTGGGCCGGCATGCATTTGGCCCCGCTTTGCGCTTGACCGTCCGGCCGCGACCATCTTTGCTTGCGCTGCCAACAACGGGGAGGGTTCGAGCGATGAACGGGTCGATGGTCGGGCGGACAGTGCTGATTACCGGGGCATCGTCGGGCTTCGGCGCGCATTTTGCACGCTTGCTGGTGGGCGAGGGCGCGCGGGTGGTGATCGGCGCGCGGCGGGTGGAGCGCCTCGCTGCGCTCGCCGCCGAGTTGGGCGATGCCGCCCTGGCGGTGGCGATGGATGTGACCGACGAAGGCTCGGTGATCGCCGCCTACGATGCGGCGGAGGCAAGATGGGGCACGGTCGATACCGTGATTGCCAATGCCGGGATCGCCAAGGCCGGCCGTTCGACCGATCTTCCCCTGTCCGACATCGCCGCCGTGGTCGATACCAATTTCACCGGACTCTATCTGACCGCACGCGAAGGGGCGAAACGGATGATCGCCGCCGGATTCAGGGAAAGCGAGCGGGGACGGATCGTGCTGATCGGCTCGATCACCGCCGAGATGACCGGTAACGGTGAAACCGCCTATGCCGCGATCAAGGCCGGCGTGGCGCACCTGGGCCGCCAGTTCGCGCGCGAATGGGTGCGCCAGGGGATCAACGTCAACACCATCCAGCCCGGCTATGTCGATACGGAGATACAGGGCGACTGGTTCGAGACTGCAGCCGGGCAAGCCCACCTGAATTCGTTCCACCGCCGCCGTTTGACCCCGATCGGGGCGCTCGATGCGCCGCTGCTGCTGCTCTGCTCGGATGCATCGCGGCATATCACCGGGGCGACGCTGACGGTTGACGACGGGCAGGTGCTGTGAGCCTGGTTGCCGGCACCACCCCGGTTATCGTCGGGGTCGGCCAGGTTTCCGAACGGGTCGGTGAGCCCGGCTATTCCGAGCTCAGCCACATGGATCTCGCCGGGGCGGCGCTGGCCGCGGCCATTGCCGATGCCGGAGCGGTAGCGCCGCTGGCCGCTGCGATCGATACCGTGGTGGCGATCCGGCAGTTCGAACAATCGGCAACCCGCTACATGGCGCCCTTCGGCCACGCCGATAATCCGCCGCGCGCGATTGCCCGCCGGGTCGGGGCCGACCCCGCCCGCGCGGTGCACGAGGTGGTGGGCGGACAAAGCCCGCAGCGGCTGGTGGGTGAACTGGCAGCGGAGATCGCGGCGGGGCGCTCGCGGTTGGCGGCGATCGCCGGGGCCGAGGCGCTGTCCACGGTGCGCGCGCTGCTTGGCCGAGGCGAAACGCGCGACTGGTCGGAAGAGCTGGGCGGAACGCTTGAGGATCGCGGCCCCTCCTATGACGGGGTGGTCGACATGACCGCGGTGCGCCATGGGGTCGGCGCACCGATCGGCGGCTATGCCCTGGCCGAGAACGTCCGGCGCGAGCGGCTGGGACTGTCGCTGCAGGACTACCGGCTTGAGATCGGGCGGCTGTTCGCCCCGTTCAGCCGGGTTGCGTCGGGCAATCCGCATTCGGCTGCTCCCACCGCGCGCAGCGCCGGGGAACTGGCCGCGCTGACCGAGCGCAACCGGCTGGTGGCCGAACCCTATGGCCGGTTGGTGGTGGCGCGCGATCAGGTCAATCAGGGAGCCGCGATCCTGATCGCCAGCGTGGACGAGGCGCGGCGACTGGGAGTGCCCGAAAGCCGCTGGGTCCATATCCACGCGGTTGCCGATTGCGCCGAGCCGCCGCTGCTCAGCCGGGCCGATCTGGAGAAGAGTCCGGCCGCCGTTTCGGCAATCTCAAGCGCGCTTGAGCTTTCTGGGATCGGCTGGGAAAACTTTTCCGCGATAGACTTTTATTCGTGTTTTGCGATCCCCGTTTTCAACTTGCTCGATGCCTTTGGCCTGGAGCGGGACGATCCGCGCGGCTGGACCTTGACCGGCGGATTGCCGTTTTTCGGTGGGGCGGGGAACAATTACTCGGCCCACGCCATTGCCGAGGCGGTGGCGCGTTGCCGCGCCGCGCCGGGCAGCCATGCGCTGGTTGGGGCCAACGGCGGGATCATGTCGAAATACGCCGCCGGGGTCTATTCGACCGTGCCGGCGGACTGGTCGGAAAGCCGTTGGCGCAGCCTCGGCAAGATCAAGCCCGCCTTCACCGTGCTGGACAGCCACAGCGGCGAGGCGCTGGCCGAAACCTTCACCATCCAGCCGGGCAAGAGCGGCGAAGTGGCGACGCTGATCGCGCGTGTCGGTGAGGCCAGGGTTGCGGCGAACTCGGCCGATCCGGCGGTCTGCGCCGCGCTGCGCCAGGGCAAGGTGAGCGGGCGCCCGGTTCGGATCGAGCCGGGCGAGGGCGGGATCAACGCCTTCGCTCTTATCTGACCAGATCGGCGAGCAGCGCCGGGGTCAGCACCTGGGGCAGTTGGCGCGGGGTGCTGCCGTCTGCCGGATACCACAGGTAGAACGGCACCCCGGCTGCACCCTGCGCGGTGAGGAACCGGGTGATCGCGGGGTCGCGCCGGGTCCAGTCGCCGCGCAGCACCACCACCCCGGCCTTTTCAAAAGCGATACGGGTTTCCGCGCGCTCGATCGCGGCGGCTTCGTTGACCTTGCAGGTCAGGCACCAGTCGGCGGTCATGTAGAGGAATACCGGTTTGCCCTGCGACCGGGCCTGGGCCAACGCCGCCTCGCTGAACGGCTGTGCGGGGAGGACGCCGCCCGCCGCTTCGGCTTGCGGCGCGCGGACCATGCCGGGCAGCCCCAGCGCGGCCAGCGCGACCAGTCCCGCAAGCGACAGGTGGACGATCGCTCCGCCCGCCAGCCCGTGGCGCTGACGCCGGCCCAGCAGAACCAGGATCGAGACCAGCACGATCGCGATCAGGACTGCCACGAAGGCAAAGCCCGATCCTGCCACGCGGCTCGCCAGCCAGATCAGCGCGGCGGCGGTCAGCGCCATCGGCAGTGCCATGATCGTGCGGAAACGCGCCATCCACGGCCCCGGGCGCGGCAACATCCGGCGCAGCGCGGGCACTTCGGCAACCGCCAGGAAGGGCAGCGCGATCCCCAGCCCCAGCGCGGCGAACAGCGCCAGCGCCTGCGGCGCGGGCAGCAGCAGCGCCGCACCCATCGCCGCGGCCATGAACGGCCCGGTGCAAGGCGTGGCGACGAAGGCTGCGAGCAGCCCGGTGGCGAAGGCACCCTGCGGCGATCCGGCCTGGGCGAAGCCCGGTATCGAAAGCTCGAACACGCCCAGCAGGTTGGCGGTGATCGCCACCGCCAGCAGCAGCAGCGCGGCCACCACCAGCGGTTCCTGCAACTGGAAGGCCCAGCCCACCTCCTGCCCCGCCGCGCGCAGGCCCAGCAGCAGCACGCCCAGCGCCAGGCAGGCCAGCACCACCCCGGCGGTATAGGCCAGCCCCTCGGCGCGGGCCTGGGCCTGGCTTTCCCCGGCGCGCGCGAGGCTCAGCGCCTTGAGGCTGAGGATCGGGAACACGCAGGGCATGATGTTGAGCAGCAATCCGCCCAGCAGCGCCGAAAGCAGCAGGAAGGGCAAGTCCGGCCCGGACCCCGGGGAAAGGTCGTCCAGCGGCTCGCCCGCAGGCGGAACCGTGCCGGGCGCCGCCTCCACCATCACGCCATTGCCCGCCCGGTCCAGCCGCAGCAGCGCGGTTATGGTCGCGGGTTCGATCGCGGCGAATTTCGCCCGCTCCAGCTCGACGATAAGCATATCGCCCTGGCGCGAAAAGGCTTGCTGGGCGGCATAATCGGCGACGCGCTCGCTGGCCATGAACAGGTGCGGCGCCTCAAGCCGGACCGAGGCGGGCAAGGGTATTCCCAGCCGCACCTTGTTGCCCGCCAGCGCAAAGCTGGCCTTGGCCCCCAGCGGCGCGGGCAGCGCCGCCTGCCAGCCATCGAAGCGCGGATCGCGCGGCCCCGGCGCGCCGACCATGACCGTGCCCGCCAGCTCGGCGCTTTCGGGCACGCAGATCTTGTCGGTGCAGGCGAGCCATTCGGCATGGGCGCGCAGCGACAGGGCAGTGCCGGGTGCGGCATTGGCGGGCAGGGTCAGCGGCACCAGCACGGCATAATCGTGCTCGTAGACGTGGTTCATCAGCCCGGAGAGGAGCAGCGTGGTTGGCACCGGATATTGCAGCGCTCCCGCCGTAGCACCCTTCGGCAGCGTCCAGTCGAGCGTGATCCCCAGCCCCGCGTCGCCGGGGTTCTGCCAGTATCCGTGCCAGCCCGGCTCGGGCTGCATATGAACCGCCAGCAGCACCGTTTCGCCCGGACGCGCAGCCGACTCGGCAACCAGTTCGGCAGCGATATGGCTGGACCCGGCCCAGGCCGCCGGTGCCATCAGCAGCGCGCAAAGCTGCAACAGTGCGGCAACAACGCGGCGATAAGGACGCGACAAGGGCATTCTCCGGTTGGCGGGCCTTGCGCTCGATCCGCGCTGGCGCCATCAGGGCTGTGCCGACTTTGCCGCCACATTTCAAGGAAGCCCGATGCGCCCGATCGTTGCCCCGCTGGTTCTTGCCCTCTCGCTTGCACTTGGCGCCTGCGCCTCGGGCACCGCCAAGGCCCCCGCCAGCGCGGCCAACGTGCCGCCGCCGCGTCCGGCAGGCATGGCCAAAACGCCGCCGCGGCTGATCGTCGCCGTTTCGGTCGATCAGTTTTCGGCCGATCTGTTCGCGCAGTATCGCCAGCACTACACCCATGGCTTTGCCCGGCTGCTCGAAGGCGCGGTGTTTCCATCCGGGTTCCAGTCGCACGCCGCGACCGAAACCTGCCCCGGGCATTCCACCCTGCTGACCGGCGCGCATCCTTCGCGCACCGGGATCATCGCCAACAACTGGTTCGCGCCCGCCAGCGCGCGCGGCGCCCAGCCGGTCTATTGTGCCGAGGACGAAAGCGATCCCGCGTCGAGCGCTAAGAACCCGGTGGTCAGCGCGGTCCACCTCAAGGTGCCGACGCTGGGCGAGCTGATGAAGGCGGCCGATCCGCGCGCGCGCAACGTTGCCGTTTCGGCCAAGGACCGTGCGGTGATGATGATGGGCGGGCACGATATCGACGCCGCCTACTGGTGGAAGGGTGGTCAGTTCGTGACGCTGAACGGCCGCGCGCTGTCCCCCGCAGCCGAGGCCGAGAATGCCGAAGTCGGCGCGCTGATCAAGGCCGGCGCCCCCGCGATCGAGGCCCCGGCCTGGTGCGCTTCGGCC
>JAKOWQ010000388.1 GCA_029781465.1 Pseudomonadota bacterium | reverse complement strand
GTCTTCGCCGGGAAAAATCCAAGCGGCAAGAACGGCAAGAACCAGTCCGCAAGCGATCAGGCCCGCCCATTGCGCCGGCCCGGGAAGCACAAACCAGCCCGCGATCCCCGCGGCCAGGGCCACAACCAGCCAGGGCGCCCGGTCAAATCCGGCACTTTCGAGGAAGCTCTCGCAGCGACGAAGTCCGCTTGCCAAGCGCGCGCGCATGCGCCAATGGCTATGTTGCAGTGCAGCGCCGTCAGGCGGTTCGTTGCCCAGGGGCACGATTGGCGGCGCGGTGCTGACCATTGTTGCAGACAACAGGAAGGTGGTATCAATGGCAAGCGCGAGCGTAACCCCGGCAGCGGCAGGCGGTCGCGGCGTGGTCACGCGGTTTGCCCCTTCACCCACCGGTTTCCTGCACATCGGCGGTGCCCGCACCGCGCTGTTCAACTGGCTGTTCGCGCGCCACCATGGCGGCAAATACCTGCTGCGGATCGAGGACACCGATCGCGCCCGCTCCACCGAACCGGCGATCGCGGCGATCTTTGACGGGCTCGAATGGCTGGGCCTGATGGGCGACGAACCCGCCACCTTCCAGTTCGCGCGTTCGGACCGCCACGCCGAAGTGGCGCACCGGCTGCTTGCCTCCGGCCACGCCTATCGCTGCTACCTGACCCAGGAAGAGCTTGCCGCCCGCCGCGAGGCTGCCCAGGCCGAGCGCCGCCCGTTCCGCATCCACAGTGAATGGCGCGATGCCGATCCCGCTACCCTGCCCCAGGATCGCCCGTTCGTGGTGCGGATCAAGGCGCCGCGCGATGGCGAGACCACCATCGACGATCGGGTTCAGGGCGCGATCACCGTCAGCAACGCCGAACTCGACGATTTCATCCTGCTGCGCTCCGATGGCACCCCCACCTATATGCTCGCGGTGGTGGTCGACGATCACGATATGGGCGTGACTCACGTGATCCGTGGCGACGATCATATCAACAACGCGTTCCGCCAGCTGCTGATCATCCGCGCGATGGACGCGGTTGAGGGTGGCTGGCCCGATCCGGTCTATGGCCACGTACCGCTGATCCATGGCGCCGATGGAGCCAAGCTGTCCAAACGCCACGGCGCGCTGGGCGTCGATGCCTATCGCGACGAGATGGGGATCCTCCCCGAAGCCCTGTTCAACTATCTGCTGCGTCTCGGCTGGGGCCACGGCGATGACGAGATCATCGGCCGCGATCAGGCGGTCGAGTGGTTCGATATCGCGCACGTCGGCAAGGGCGCGGCGCGGTTCGACATGGCCAAACTGCTCAACCTCAACGGGCATTACCTGCGCGAGGCCGACGATGCCCGGCTGGCCGCGCTGGTCGCCCCGCGCATGGCGGGCGAGACCGATCCCGACCTGCTGACCCGCGCGATGCCGGTGCTCAAGGTGCGCGCCAGGGATCTCAACGAACTTGCGGCAGGAGCCGCGTTCCTGTTCGCCAAGCGCCCGCTTGCGATCGATCCCAAGGCCGAAGCCTTGCTGAGTGAAGAGGCGCGCGCATTGCTTGCCCGGATCCATGACCGGATCGCCGGCAGCCATGAATGGACACTCGAAGCGCTCGAAACCGTGCTCAAGGGCATGGCCGAGGAACTTGGCCTGGGACTCGGCAAGCTTGCACAACCCCTTAGGGCCGCGCTAACGGGTCAAACGACTTCCCCAGGTATATTCGATGTGTTGGTTCTGCTTGGCCGGGACGAAAGCCTCGCGCGCATTGCCGCGCAGGCCACCGGCAAGGTACAGGTTTGAGGAGAAGTATTGTGAGCGATCAGGCAAAGCTGAGCCTTGGCGGCAAGGATTATGATCTCCCGGTGATTTCCGGCACTGTCGGACCCGATGTGGTCGATATCCGCAAGCTCTATGGCCAATCGGGCGCCTTCACCTACGATCCCGGCTTCACCAGCACCGCGGCCTGCGAAAGCGCACTGACCTATATCGACGGTGACGAGGGCGTGCTGCTCCACCGTGGCTACCCGATCGGCCAGCTGGCCGAGCATTCGAGCTTCATGGAAGTCAGCTACCTGCTGCTCAACGGCGAATTGCCGAGCCAGGCCGAGCTGGACCAGTTCGAGACCACGATCAGCCGCCACACCATGCTGCACGAACAGCTGGCGACCTTCTATCGCGGTTTCCGCCGCGATGCGCACCCGATGGCGATCATGTGCGGCGTGGTCGGCGCGCTTTCGGCGTTCTATCACGATTCGACCGACATTTCCGATCCCGTGCACCGCAAGATCAGCAGCCACCGGCTGATCGCCAAGATGCCGACGATCGCGGCGATGGCCTACAAGTATTCGGTCGGCCAGCCGTTCATGTATCCCGACAACAAGCTGTCCTACACCGGCAACTTCCTGCGCATGACCTTCGGCG
>JAKOWQ010000342.1 GCA_029781465.1 Pseudomonadota bacterium | reverse complement strand
GCTGAACGCGCAGGGCAATTTCGCCGCGATTGGCGATGAGGATCTTCTTAAACATGTGCGCCCTCGCGGCTCATCGCCCGCGCGCTGGCGCGCACCAGGGCGGTTTGCTTCGCCTGACCTGCGGTCAGACCGCCGCGATTGGCGATGAGGATCTTCTTAAACATGTGCGCCCTCGCGGCTCATCGCCCGCGCGCTGGCGCGCACCAGGGCGGTTTGCTTCGCCTGACCTTCGGTCAGACCGCCGCGATTGGCAATCAGAATTTTCTTGAACATCATCCGCTGCTCCGCGGTTCGTTATTCGATGACGAACAGCGGTTGCCCGTATTCCACGGCCTGGCCGTTCTCGCCCAGCACCTGGGTGATGGTGCCGGATTTCTCGGCCTCGATCTCGTTGAGGATCTTCATGGCCTCGATGATGCAGATCACATCGCCTTCGTTGACTTTCTGGCCCACCTCCACGAAGGGGCTGCCGCCCGGGGTGGCCGAGCGATAGAAGGTGCCGACCATGGGCGACTTCACGATGAAGCCCGTCACGGGCTCCGCCGGCGCAGCGGTCGCGGCCGGGGCTGCCACGGCCGCCGGGGCTGCGGCAACGGCCGCAGCGGGCATGGCCATGGCCGGCAGGGCGACTGCGGGCGGCGCGATGCCCGCCTTGACGATGCGGACCTTGCCTTCGGCTTCGGTGATCTCCAGTTCCGAAACGTTGGACTCGGACACCAGATCGATCAAGGTTTTGAGTTTACGAAGATCCATTTTGATGCGCTTTCCTGTGAATTGTCGAAATTTTACAGAATTTTGACGGAAATTCGCGGATATCCGCAAAATTGGACAAAATCAGGCCCGAATCGGAGCCGGCCTCAACGCAGCCACGCAATCAGGTCGGCTTCCTTCAATTGTCCCAGTTTTCGGTGTTGAACCTGGCCTGTTCGGTCGAATATCACCGTGAACGGCAGCCCGCCCGCCGCATTGCCCAGCTTTCTGGTGAGTTCCACCCCGCTCGGGCCAGCCATGGCCACCGGAAAGCTGACCGGCGCACGGGCCAGGAAACGCTGCACCAAATCGGTTTGATCAATGGCCAATCCAAGCATTTGCCAGCCGTTGTGTTTGACTTGGGTGTAAAAGCGGCTCAATAGCGGCAATTCTTGAACGCAAGGCGGGCACCAGGTGGCCCAGAAGTTGACCAGCAAAGGGCGGCCCTTGAGATCGGCCAGGGCAATGGGCGCGCCCTCCGGGCTCGCAAAGCGTTGCTGCCAGATGTCCTGGATGTCCGGCTCTTCGAGCGAAAAATGCCGCCAGGCCAGGGCGGCGCCCGTGCCGCCGGCGATGACACCCACGGCTGCCGCCAAGGCCCAGCGGCGGTCCTTGCCGGGTGCGGGGGCGGCGTCGGGCGGCGGGTTCTGGGCGGTGTCGCTCATTGGGCTACCCTCCGGGATTCGCGTTTGGGAGCGGCCCGGCACACTCATGCGTGCGCCTCGGTCGCTGCCAGGCGCACAGCCAACGCGCTGGCGTCGCCGCGTCGGGGTTTGCCGTCCGTGCCGGGTTTGAGGGCGCCGCGCAAGTCGTCGTGATCGTGGATCATCAGGTGGATGCCGATGGGCTCGCCCAGTTCGGGGCAGGGGCTGGTGAAACTGAGGGCATCGGCGGTGTCGCCGTTGAAGCCGGGCACGCTGTGCGCCTCGAAGCGCAGGCCCTGGTCGATCAGCGCGATTTCGGCGGACTTGGGGTCGTCGCAGAACAGCTGCAAGTGAATGTCGCTGCGCCGCGTGGCCGTGCCGTTCCAGACTGCGCCACCGAGGTGCGGGCGAAACCGGGCCAGGCGTTCCATCCACAGCAGCGCCAGGCGTCGCAGCGCCAGCAATTCGCCTGGCTGCGTGTCGGCGCAAAACAGCTCGATGTAAGTGCGCACTTCTCGTTCAATCAAGTCATTGTCCGGTAGTGACGTTCTCTGGGGGGCGCCCAGCAGGCTGAGCGCGCGGCGCTTGGCGCGGCCGTAATCCAAGCCTTCTTCGACCACCAGACGGGCGGCTGCGGCGGCCAGCTCGTGCCTCAGGGTTTCCATGCAACGCATTGTGCCTGCTTGCGCCGCTGTCGGGCGTAAAGTGCGCCCACGTCAGTCGCCGAAGGAGACCCTGTGCAAAGCACCATGATGAACGTGCCGCTGTCGCTCAACCATTTGCTGGAGCGCTCGGGCCAGCTGTTTGCCGGCAATGAAATCGTCTCGCGCCGGCCCGACAAATCGCTGGTGCGCCACCGCTACGGCAATTTTTATCGGCGCACCCGCGCACTGGCGTCGGCGCTGCAGGGCCTGGGGCTGCGCAAGGGTGATCGCGTGGCCACCCTGTGCTGGAACCACCATGCCCACCTGGAATGCTACTT
>JAKOWQ010000338.1 GCA_029781465.1 Pseudomonadota bacterium | reverse complement strand
TCCACGCAATCCATATACTTGCACTTGATGCAATTGTCGGTGACGATATAGGTCATAGCACTTCCGCTGGTTTTTTCGGGCGCTGTCTAGCAATTTCAGGAGCGCTCCGCACCCTCATTTTTGCGCTGCACCCCCATCTTCCTCCCGCATGGGCGCTTCCCGGTAAAGATGCGCTGCTTCGCTGGCCGGCCCGCGGCGCGGGGCGACGCCGAGCACTTCCAGAACCCGCACGCGGCCAGGAAGGACAATTGTCAGCACATCGCCGGGCGAAACGTCATAGCCGGGCTTGGTGATGCGGGTGCGGTTGACGCGAACATTACCCGATTGCACGAGCGCCGCCGCCGCTTCCCGGTTTCGCACCACGCGGGCGAACCAGATCCATTTGTCCAGCCGCTGACCGTTGCTGACGTTCACGTCAATTCTGATTGCCGGACAGCTTGGCCTTGAGCGCTGCCAGCACCGCGAAGGGCGAATTGGGATCGATGGGCTTTTCGGGCCGCGGCTTGCGCTCCTCGCGCGGTGGTTGACGCCGCTCGTTGCGCTGCTCCGGGCCACGCTCGCGATCCTTGTGGCCCTCGAACTTCCGGCCATGGCGGCGCGACTTGTGACGCTCGTCCCTTTCCTCCATGGGCCCGATCGGGGCAGCGGTGGCGGCTTCAGCGCCAGAGGCTGCGTCGCCTGCTGGAGGCTGGATTGCCGCCTGCTCGGCTGCAGGTTTCGTCTCGCTACGATGCCGGCTGTGGTGGTGGGGCCGCTTGGCTTGCTGCTCCTTGTGGTGGCGGAAGGGGCCGGTATCTTTTGGCCACCAGACCTCGATTTCTACCTCATCGAGAGTTAGCGGCGCAGCCGCGGCCTCGGTTTTGCTAGACCCTGAAGATGCGACATCGTCTGTAGCTGATGGCAGGTCTCCACTGGCGGGCGCTTCGGCCTCGTCCCCCGCGGCTGGCGCGATCGGCTCGGCGACCGGCGCGGCTATGGACACAGCTTCCGGCGTGGGCTCAGCGGCAATAGTCGCCGGTTCAGTCGGCTCAACGACCAGTGTCTCCGGTGCAGGGGCGGGCTCGGGAGTTGCATCTGCCGCTTCCGCCAAGGCCTCAGCCTTCGCAGCTTCAACAGCTGTCGCGGCTGCGGCAGGCGCAGCAACCGGGCGTTTCAACTTCCGCTTCTGCATACGGAAATCGAGGCTGCGGAGAATGCCCTGGAATTCCTCGCCGGAGCAGCCGACCAGCGACATCATGTCCGGCACGATGCTGAAGCCGCCGCCTTCGACCGAGCCGGCCGGGCGCGGTTCTTCCGGGAAGCGTGGCCGCCAGAACACCCGGTCGCGGATCAGGTCGGCCAGCCGCTCCAGCATGTCGATGCGCACGACCCGGGTGCCGCAGATGCGGTAGCCGCACACCCCGTAAAATCCGCGCGGCGTCGAGCGGTCGAATGCGGCGGACGTCAGGCCCTGGCCCGGAGGATGCGGCAGCTTGGCAAGATCGAGCTTGTTGTCGCGTGCC
>JAKOWQ010000330.1 GCA_029781465.1 Pseudomonadota bacterium | reverse complement strand
ATCCTTGCGCGCTGGAGCGTGAACGGCAGCGAAGTGGCGCGCTGGCCCGGCAATCTCAACCTGCGTCTGCCTGGGCTCAACTTTCCCCGGCTGATGATCGATTGCCGCGACATCGCCTTTTCGGCCGGGTCGGCCTGCGGCAGCGGCACCGGCGCGCCCAGCCGGGTGCTCACCGCGATCGGACTTGAAGCGCACGAGGCGCGCAATTCGATCCGCTTGGGTTTCGGGCGCTATACGACTAGGGACGAGGTTGAAACCGCGTGCCGCGCGCTCGATGCCGCGGCGCGGGCGCAGGGGTGCTGATGGTCAGGGTTACTTTCATTTCCGCGAACGGCGAACGGGTCGAGGCCGAAGGCGAACCCGGCGACAACCTGCTCAAGCTGGCGCAGAACGCCGGCATGCCGCTTGAGGGCACCTGCGAGGGGCAGATGGCTTGCTCGACCTGTCATGTGATCGTCGCGCCCGATTGGTTCGGCAAGCTGCCGCGCGCCAGCGAGGACGAGGAAGACATGCTCGATCTGGCCGCCGGGGTTGCGCGCACCAGCCGCCTTTCGTGCCAGATCCTGCTGGACGAGGCGCTCGATGGGCTTGAAGTGCGGATTCCGGGGGAAAGCCGCGACATGCAGCGGCGCTAGCCCCTTGGCGGGCCGATTCCCGCCCTGCTAGGGGCAGGTCAGCATGACCAGCGATACCATGACCGAACCCGATCCTTTCGATGCCATTGTCGATGCACCGTTCGACAGCGCGCTGTCCGAGCGCTATCTGGTCTATGCCCTCTCGACGATCACCGCGCGTTCGCTGCCCGATCTGCGCGATGGGCTGAAGCCGGTCCACCGCCGTCTGCTGTGGGCGATGCGGCAGCTCAAGCTCAATCCCAGCGATGCCTTCAAGAAGAGCGCCCGCGTGGTGGGCGACGTGATCGGCAAGTATCATCCGCACGGCGATGCTTCGGTCTATGATGCGATGGTGCGTCTCGCTCAGGATTTCTCGCTGCGCTATCCGCTGGTCGAGGGGCAGGGAAACTTCGGCAATATCGACGGCGATAACGCCGCCGCCTACCGTTATACCGAAGCCCGCCTGACCAGAACCGCGATCCAGCTGATGGCCGGGCTCGATGAAGGCACGGTCGATTTCGTCCCCACCTACAACGGCGAAGAGGAAGAGCCGGAAATCTTCCCCGGCCTGTTCCCCAACCTGCTCGCCAACGGGTCCAGTGGGATCGCGGTGGGCATGGCCACCAACATCCCCAGCCACAACGTTGCCGAGATCATCGACGCCACGCTGCTGCTGATCGACAATCCCCATGCCGAACACGCCGAACTAATGCGGCAGTTCCACGGGCCGGACTTTCCCACCGGCGGACTGGTGGCGGAAAGCGCCGCGGCGATTTCCGCGGCCTATGAAACCGGACGCGGATCGCTGCGCGTGCGGGGGCGCTTTTCGACCGGGCGCGAGGCCGATGGATCGTGGGAAGCCAGAGGGATCGAGCGCCTGGGCGGCGGACAGTGGCAGCTGGTGGTCTCGGAAATCCCCTACATGCTGCAAAAGGGCAAGCTGATCGAACAGGTCGCCCAGCTGATCGCCGACAAGAAGCTGCCGATCCTCGAGGATGTGCGCGACGAGAGCGACGAGCAGATCCGGCTGGTCTTCGTGCCCAAGAGCCGCAACGTCGATCCCGAGCTGCTCAAGGAATCGCTCTACAAGCTGACCGATCTGGAAACCCGCTTCGGGCTGAACCTCAACGTGCTCGATGCCGGGCGCACGCCGGGGGTGCTCAGCCTCAAGCTGGTGCTGCAGGAATGGATCAGGAGCCAGATCGACATCCTGATCCGGCGCAGCCAGCACCGGCTGGAAAAGATCGCCAACCGGCTTGAGCTGCTTGACGGCTATATCATCGCCTACCTCAACCTTGACCGGATCATCGCGATCATCCGCACCGAGGACGAGCCCAAGCCGGTGATGATGGCCGAGTTCGGCCTGACCGACCGTCAGGCCGAGGCGATCCTCAACATGCGGCTGCGGAGCTTGCGCAAGCTTGAGGAAATGGAGCTGCGCCGCGAGCTGGGCGAGCTGCTGGCCGAGAAGGAGGAGCTGGAAAAGCTGCTGGAGAGCCCGGCCCGCCAGCGCACCCGGCTCAAGCGCGATCTGGGCATCCTGCGCAAGGACTATGCCGAAGACACCGTGCTCGGCCGCCGCCGCACCACCATCGCCGAAGCCGCTCCGGCGGTCGAATTCAGCATGGACGCGATGATCGAGAAAGCCCCGGTCACGGTAATCCTTTCGGCCAAGGGCTGGGTGCGCGGCGCCTCTGGGCACGAGCCGGAGGGCAAGGAATTCAAGTTCAAGGAAGGCGATGGCCCCGCTTTCGCGCTCCATGCCCAGACCACCGACAAGCTGCTCATCGCTTGCGACAACGGACGGTTTTACACGCTCGGCTGCGACAAGCTGCCCTCGGCGCGCGGCTTTGGCGAGCCGGTTCGCACCATGCTCGATATCGACGCCGGGGCGGAGATCGTGGCGTTGCTGGTCTACAAGCCCAAGGCGCAGCTGCTGCTTGCCAGCAACCAGGGCCGTGGCTTTGCTGCCGAGGCGGATGAGCTATTGGCCGAAACCCGCAAGGGGCGCGGGGTGATGACCACCAAGCCCGGCGTCAAGCTGGCAGTGGTGCGCGAGATTCCCGCCGAGCACGATCACGTCGCCGTGGTGGGTGACAACCGAAAGCTGGTCCTGTTCAGCCTTGAGGAGCTGCCGGTGCTGGCCAAGGGCCAGGGCGTGACCCTGCAACGCTATCGCGACGGCGGGCTGGCTGATGCAACCACGCTCCGGCTGGAGGACGGCCTCAGCTGGAAAATGGGCGGAGAGACCGGCCGGACCCGGACCGAAAGCGACATGCGGCTGTGGAAGGTGGCCCGCGGGGCCGCAGGGCGCCTGCCGCCCACCGGCTTCCCGCGCGACAACCGCTTCTGATCAGTTCGCCTGCTCGCTCGTCGGTGCCGTGGCCGCGCTCTTGGCCAGGGCGTCGGCCAACTGCTGGGCGGTGATCCGCAGCATCGGGCCGGTGTCGTCGGCGGTGAACGTATCGCGGGGCAGGGCGAAGGTCTGCGTGGTGCCTTCGATCACGATGCTGCCATCCGCGTTGAGCTCCTTGATCGTGCCGATCGCCACCCCGTCGGCGCTGCGCAGCGCGGCACCGGCAACCAGAGCGGCCTCGAGCTTGGCCTTGGCGGCCTGGTTGGCGCTTTCGATCGCCGCATCAAGCTGGGCCTTGGTATAGCCGATGACCGGCCCTTTGGGACCCT
>JAKOWQ010000326.1 GCA_029781465.1 Pseudomonadota bacterium | reverse complement strand
GGACGTCGGAATTGACGGTGGCCAGCCAGCGGTTGACCTCGGCGCGCTGTTCCAGGCTTCCGCCGCACAGGCCGCAGTCTGGGAACCTGTCCATCAGGTAGTGCAGGATCGCGGTGTTCTGGGTCAGCACCCAGTCGCCCACCTGCAGCGCCGGCACCGCGCCGGCAGGATTGAGCTTGAGGAATTCCGGCGTCTTGCGATCCGCGCCCTTCACGATCTGGAACTCGTAGGGCTGTCCGATCCACTCCAGCGTGATGTGGTCGGCAAGCGAGCAGGCGCCGGGTGAGGTGTACAGCTTCATGGGTGGCCTCCGTTGAAATGGCAGCCACTATCCGGCACGGCGGATGAAGGAAAGATGATCGTGAGGCGGCGCCTCAGCCGCGCTGCCGAAGCAGCCCCGGGACGCGATAGAAAGTGTGATCGCCGATGGTGGCGACTTCCCGCGCATTGCCCCATGAACCACTGACCACGTGGGTCACCTTGAAATGGCTGGCACCGGGGACGACCAACCTGCGTTGGCCGATTGGAAGCGCCCAGTTGCGCTCCGAATCCAGCGACACCGTCACCGCTTCTTCCCAGGCGCCGATGTTGGACAGGCGGGTCTGCGGCGAGACGATCGTGGGCGCGAACTGCTTGCGCGCGGTGACGACCGCGCACAGGTTGTCGCCCCACAGGCCGCTGTCGCGGCGACGCAGTGCGACCTCGGCAACCGCCTGCTGGCCCAGCGCCGACTGGTCGCGGGCTTCCAGATAGACCGTGGTCGACAGGCACAGCGAATCGGCGGCTGGTTGCGGCAGGACGTGCGTCAACCAGAGGATCCACGCCAGTTTCATGTCGGACTCCTTGCTCCGTTGCGGCACGCTGTGTCCCGCCGGAACAGGGCGGAGGACAAACCGTGACCTGGCGAATTGGAGAGTTCGGCCGAACAGGGCCGGAAGCTCTTGCGCACGGGCTGTGCGCGGTGGGCGGGGCTCTGCGGCGCCCTTTGCCCCGGGGGGGGGGCTCGCGCGGGGGCAGCGAGACCGGATGGATTGGACTTCCGCAAGCGGGGGGATCGCGAACCGATCGGGGCGGAAGCGGGTGCAAGGTAGCAACCGGTTTTCGAACGCAGGCTGAACGGAAAAAAATGAAAGCCGCTGATTTA
>JAKOWQ010000320.1 GCA_029781465.1 Pseudomonadota bacterium | reverse complement strand
CCCTATTATGGCGGCGAGGAGCATTTCGAGAATACCTGGGACGATGTCAGCCGGGCTGCCCGCGCTCTGGTGGCGGCGCTGCGGCAATGAGCGCCGAGCGTGTCCTGGCCTGGCTGGGCGAACACGCCCCCGACCTTCGCCTGATCGACCATGCCCGCTCAACCGCGACCGTGGCCGAAGCTGCCGAGGTGCTGGGGGTCGAGCCGGGCCGGATTGCCAAGACCCTGGCTTTCCGGGTGAACGAGACCACCTATCTGCTGATCGCGCGCGGCGATGCCCGGCTTGATAACACTCTGTGCAAGGCGGCGCTGGGCGCTCGGCCGCGCATGCTCGACGCGGAACAGACGCTGGCCGCCACCGGTCATGCGGTGGGCGGGGTCTGCCCGTTTGGCCTTGCCAATCCGTTGCCGATCCTGGCTGACCGTTCGCTCTTGGCCTATCCCAGCGTCTTTCCTGCGGCAGGATCGCGCACCAGTTCGATCGAGGTTGAACCCGGGCGACTGGCCGCACTGGTCGGCGCCAGCTGGACCCGGATCTGCCGCCTGCCCGAATAGGCGCCCCTGAAACGCGAAACGCCCCGATCCCGCGAGGGACCGGAGCGCTGCGCAAGCCCCGCCGTGGCAGGGATCAGTATTTCGCGCCGACCCGGATGCCGAAGGTCCGCGGCTGGTTGGGCACGATGTAGGTGCGCGAGCACAGCCCGCACGAGACGTAGCGCGAAAGATCGCCGCGTTCGTCGAAGATGTTCGAGACATAGGCCTCGATGCTGAAGTTGTCCCAATCGGCGCCGAGCGCGGCGTTGAACTGGGCAAAGGCCTTGAGATCGCCCATGATCGCCGCATTGGCGGTGCGCAGGTCCGACGGGGCCGAGCCCTGGTAGGTCATGTTGAGCTGGCCATAGGCCTTGGCCGCGCCGACCGGGGCGGTGTAGCGCGCGGTTGCGCTCATCTTCCACTTCGGCGTGATCGGAAGGCGGGTGCCGGCCGGTGCGTCGATCGAATTGTCCGGATCCGAACAGGTATAGGTCGGGTCGATCGCGTGGCACAGGTTGTTGAGGATCTTGGCATCGGCATAGGCGCCCGAGACGTTCAGGGTGAACGGCCCCGCAAAAAGCGACGCGTCAAGATCGAACCCGCGAATCCGCGCATCGGGCCCGTTGGTGATGATGGTGAAGCTGTTCGGACCAAGATAGCTGAACTGGAACTTGTTCCAGTCCTGCTGATAGATCGCGCCGTTGAAGCGGATCAGTCCGTTCGCCAGCGTGGTCTTGAAACCGACTTCGTAGTTCTTGAGGTAATCGGGCTCATAGGGGCCGAAATCGCCGCGCCGGTTGATGCCGCCCGGGCGGAAGCCCTTGCTGACCGTGGCATAGACCATCATGTCGCTGTTGGGCTTCCATGTGGCGTTGAAGCGATAGGTCACCCCGTCACCCTTGGCCCGGGTCGGCACCACGGTGCCGTTCTGATAGACCCCCAGGTTGTTGCACGGGCTTCCCGCCACGACCGGAGCGACAAGGGTGCCAGAGCCGGTGCGCTGCCAGTCGCCGTTCTCGTCCTTGGTGAACAGCCGCTCACCATTGGTGGTGAAGCAGCTGCCCACCCCGGTCGCGGTGCTCCAGGCGCCGTTGTAGGGCGTGTCGGAAAAATCGTTGCCCGGGTTGCGCCCGAAACCGAAGAACCCGACCAGCGAGTTGTCATAGCGGAACAGGCGCCCGCCCGCAGTCAGTGTCAACTGAGGGGTCAGATCGAACGAAAGCTCGCCAAAGGCAGCATAGTCCTTGTCGACGCGTTCCTGCTGAGTCAGCCACAGCGTACCTGGGAAACCGTTGACCGAGACTTGCGGACCAAGGCCATCGACCTTGTAATCCTGGTGGATCGCGTTCGTCTGGCGCTGGAAGAACAGCCCGCCAACGAAGCGCAGCGGCTCGTCCTGCGGCGAAGCAATGCGCAGCTCCTGGCTCAGCTTTTTAAAGTGATCGGTTCCGATCACCCGCTGGCGCGGATCGATCGTGCTTCCGGCGCCATCGATATAGGCGAAGTAGTAGGCCAGCCCGCCGACGCTCTCATAATAGCTGTCATAGGCTTCGGCATAGTCGGTATAATCGTTTTCGGAGTAGGTCTTGCGGTCGAGATAGGCGCCGGCATAGGTTACATCCCAGTTGCCGATCTTGCCCTCGATGGTCAGCGCCGCCTGAACGAACTTGTCATTGCGGAAATCGGGATAGTAGTGCTTGTACATCAGCTCGCCCACGGTCGGATCGTAGCCGTAGGACCCGTGGCTCTTGGTGTTCTGGTACATCACGGCAGGAGTGACGGTCCAGTTATCGTCCAGATCGACCTTGAGCGCGGCGCGTGCGCCATAGCTGTCGGTGTAGTTGATATTGCTCTTCACATAAGCGGCATTGTTGACCGAGACGCCATCCTTGAGGCAGCCGACCACATTGCCTTCAAAGTCATAGACCGTGGTGCCGCAGAACGCCAGGGAGCCTGCAACGTTGTCAATATAACCGGCATCGCGCTGCCAATAGCCGACCACGCGCAGTGCCGCGCTGCTGGAGAGCGGCAGATTGACCATGCCTTCGAGCTTGCCGCCGTGGCCGCCGTGCTGGATGCGGTTGATCTCGCCATCGACGCGCGCCTCGAGCCCGGCGGTCGAGGGCTTGTTGGTGATGATGCGGATCGTACCGGCTTCCGACGAAGCGCCGTAGAGCGTGCCCTGCGGACCCGAAAGGCTTTCGATCCGGGCGATGTCATAGACGTGAACGTCAAGGTTGCCGCCGATCGTCGTAACCGGCTGCTCATCGAGATAGACACCGACCGAGGGCAGCGAGCCCGAGTGGTTGCCATCGCCGCCCGAAGCAACGCCGCGCATGTAGATCACGCTGGTGCCGGGAGTGCCCGCCGACTGCGCCGAGATCCCGGGCAGCTGCTGCGAATAGGCCGAGAAGTTCGAGATGTTGAGTTCATCGAGCTTCTTGGTGCCCAGCGCCTGGATCGAGATCGGCACATTCTGAAGGTTTTCACTGCGCTTCTGCGCGGTCACGACGATGACGTTCGGGTCGTCTTCCCCCTCACCCTGTGCATCCTGCGCCAGGGCAGGCAGCGAGATCAGCGCGGAGCTGGCGAAGAGCGCGGAAGAGACGGCGCGGCGGGAGGAGGAACGCATGCAAACCCCACATTCTTGACGGGACGATGCAGCAACCTGATTCCACTCGCGCCAAGCGTCAAGCCAATGCCTGCCGAAGGTTAGCAAAGCCGTGCCAAGCGTGGCAGAATTACCACGCCGCAGGTACTTGCGGATAGGCATCGAGCACTTCGCCAAGTGCTGCGCGCAGCGGATCGAGGTGCGCCGAGAAGGCCTTCCAGCTCTCGGTCCCCTCGCGGAAGATAGGCTGGCGCACCTGTTCGGAACTGGCGGTACGCACCGCGCGCTCGGTCTTGTGAAAGGCAAGGCAGGCCTGCTCGAACTCCACCCCGCAGAAGCCGAGCAGCGCGCGCACCTCGGCCTCGGTATCATCAACCATGTTTTCGTAGAACACCCGGTGCACGCGGCCCGGCTGAACCCGGTCGAGATGCGCCATCAACCGCACATAATCGCGATAATACCGCCCCATGTCCTCCAGGCTGTAGCTGAAGGCCTGGCCACGCGCGAAGTGCTGCTTGAAATTGGAAAAGCAGCAGCCCAGCGGATGGCGACGCGGATCGATGATCCTTGCATTAGGCAAGGCCGCCATGATCAGCACCGTGTGGGCCCAGTTGTTGGGAAGCTTGTCAATGAAGAACGGGCGCTCGGTCTTGCGCTGAATGCGGGTGCGGCGCAGATACTCCTCGCCTGCATCGCGCACTTCATCGGAACCCATCCCGGGCAGGTTCAGCGGATAGCGTGGATCGCGCCGGGCGATCACCGGCATGTCGGGCAGCTCGCTGGTCCCCTCGATCAGGCTGTGGCTGGAAAGAATCTGCTCGACCAATGTGGATCCGGCGCGCGGCATGCCCAGCACGAAGATCGGGTCAGGTGCATCGCAGCCCTGGCCCTTGCGCTCGGCAAAGAACTCCGGCGTCGCAATCTCGATCAGGCGGTCGACGAAGCGGCTGGTCTCGTCTGGATCATAGTCAAGCCGGGTGCGGCGCAGCGCATTGCCCGCAGCATAATGGGCAAAGGCCTGATCGACGGCCCCACGATCCTCAAGCGCCTTGCCCAGCGCGAAATCAAGGTGGAAGCGGTCCTCCTCGGCAATATCGCCGCGCGCCAGCGCCTGCTCCATCGCGGCAATATCTTCGTCGCTGAAGCGCACGGTCTTGAGATTGGCGAGGCTCCACCAGGCCTCACCCAGTTCGGGCATCAGCGCGATCGCTCTGCGATAGGCGGCCTGGCCATCGGTGCCGCGCCCGACCGTCTTGAGCATATGGCCATAACTCATCCAGATCCGTGGCTGGCGCGGCGCATGTTCAAGCACCTGTTCATAGAGTCTGAGCGCATCCTCGAACTCGCCGATCCGCCCCAATGCTGCCGCCTGGAGGTTCGCATGGCCGGCATTGTCCGGCTCTTCCTCAGCAACCTGGTTGAGTTCGGCAATGGCTTCCTCGGGACGGTTGAGACGGTAGAGCACCAGCGCCAGGTTGGCCCGCGCGGCGGTGAAGGCCGGCGAAAGCTCAAGCGCGCGGCGCAGCAGGTTTTCCGCATCGCGGTAGCGCCCGATCCGTCCGGCCAGTTCCGCAAACATGCGGATCGCCGCGACATCGAAGGGATCGTCCTTCAGATGCTGGCGCAGCAGCGGCTCGGCATGCGGCAGGTCGTTGGCATTCATCGCCATGGCCGCCGCGATCAGGCGGGGATGATAACGCCCGGCGCGGGCGAGCCAGGACTGGGTGGTGAGCGTAGCCATGCGGCCCCCAAGAAACATGGTGACGCGCAGCAATCAAGCAGTAGGTTGCAGCAAAGCGACAGCGGGGGGATCGCGCATGGTGAAGCAAACGAAGCGCGGCCTGGGATTCTGGGCACTGCTGGCCCTGGTGGTCGGCAACATGGTGGGTTCGGGGATCTACCTTCTGCCCGCCACCCTTGCCCCGCTGGGCTACAACCAGCTGATCGGCTGGCTGGTCTCGATCGTCGGCGCGCTGTCACTGGCGCTGGTTTTTGCCCGGCTCGGCGCGAAAGTGCCGGAAGCGGGCGGACCTTATGCCTATGCCCGTACGGCCTTCGGTCCGCTCGCCGGGTTCGCCACCGCCTGGTCCTACTGGGTGATGAGCTGGGCCGGTAACGCGGCGGTCGCGGTGGCTTCGGTCAGCGCGCTCAGCCTGGTTGTACCGGGGATCGGTACCACGCCAGGTCTGCCCGCGGTGCTGGCAGTGACGCTGGTCTGGATCGTAACCCTGGTCAATATCCGCGGCGTCCAGTCGGCGGGGCGGCTGCAGGAGGTGACCGTGGTCATCAAGCTCTTGCCGCTGCTGGCGCTGATCGCGATGGCCTTGTGGATGTGGATCAGCGGCGCACCGCGCGCTCCCGATCCGGGAGTGGCAATCTCAACCCCGGCGATCTCGGCCGCAGTCGGGCTTACCTTCTGGGGATTCCTGGGGCTTGAGGCTGGAACTGTTCCCGCCGACAAGGTCGACCGGCCCGAACGCAATGTGCCGCGCGCGACCATGTGGGGGGTGGTGCTGACGGGCCTGATCTATTTCGGCATCTCCGCTGCCTTCGCGCAGTTCATGCCGATCGATCAGGCCAATGCCTCACCCGCGCCAGTGGCCGATTTCCTTGGCCAGAGCCTGGGCGGCAATGTTGCGGGCGTGGTCGCGCTGGTAGCGGCGATCAGCGCCTTCGGCACGCTCAACGGCTGGGTGCTGGTCCAGGCGGAAATGCCCTGGGCGATGGCGCGCGGCGGGGTATTTCCGCGCTGGTTCGCCCAGGAAGGGCGCCACGGCACACCGGTGCGCTCGCATCTGGTTTCCAGCGGGCTGCTGTCGGTGGTCACCCTGCTCAACTACCAGAAGGGTATGGCCGATCTGTTCACCTTCGTCGCCTCGGTCAGCCTCGCCGCGGGGCTGCTCACCTATCTGATGAGCGCGCTTTCGGCCTGGCGGCTGTTGGCCGGAGATCAACTGGTTGCCGTCGCCGCGCTGATCGCGGCGGGCTTTACCCTATGGGCCGAATGGGGCCTCGGGACCGAAGCGATGCTCTATGGCGCGGTGCTGATCCTGGCGGGGCTGCCGGTCTACCTCTCAGTCAGGAGCGCAGAATCTTCCGGATCAGCGGACGATCGCCCAGAATGACATGGGCCGCGTTGTGCCCCGGCGCGCCGGTTACCCCGCCGCCGGGATGGGTGCCCGAACCGCACATGTAGAGCCCCTTGATCGGCGAACGGTAATCGCCATGCCCCAGAACCGGCCGCGCCGCCCACAGCTGGTCGATCCCCATCGTGCCGTGGAAGATGTCTCCTCCGATCAGGCCGAACTTGCGTTCGAGATCGAGCGGCGAATGGATCTGCCGGGCGATCACCGCGTTCTTGAAGTTGGGTGCGTGGTCGGTGACCGTGTCGATAATCAGGTCGGCCACGTCCTCACGGTGCGCGTCCCAATCGAGGGTCGGATCGAACTGCTGGCAAAACAGGCTGGCGACATGGCAGCCCTCGGGAGCAAGGCTGTCATCGACGGTCGAAGGGATCTTGATCTCGACGATCGGCTTTTTCGACCAGCCGTGCTGTTGGGCGTCGATGAAGGCCTGGTCCATGTAATCCATGCCCGGGGCGATGATGATCCCGGCGGTGTGGTGCTCGGCCTGTGCCTTGCCGGGCAGGACGGAGAAATCGGGCAATTCCGATAGCGCCACGTTCATCCGGAAGGTGCCCGATCCGGTCTTGTAGCCCTTGATGCGGCGGTTGAAATCGGCGTCGAGATAGGAAGGATCGACCATCTGCCGGTAAAGCAGCGCCGGGCCGACGTTGGCGGCGACGATCGGGGCGGCGATTTCCTCGCCACTCTCCAGCTTCACC
>JAKOWQ010000315.1 GCA_029781465.1 Pseudomonadota bacterium | reverse complement strand
CGGTAGAACAGCCACCCGAGGATCACCGCCACTACCGGGTTGACATACGAGTAAATCGAAACCACCGCCACGCGCAGACGGCTCAAAGCATAGATATACGAGCTGTAGCCGACAATAGATCCGAAAATTACCAGATAGACAAGCGCCGCAACGCCCCGCACGCCCGGAACGATGGGACGCTCGGGGACCAGCAGCGCAAGCAGCCCGAAAGCCAGTCCCGCCGCAAGCTGCTGGAAGGCGCCGGTGACGATCGGGTGCGCGCGGGCGGGCTGCCGCCGCTGGTAGATCGACCCCGCCGCCCACCCCAGGCTGCCCATCTGCAGAACCAGGAATCCCCACAACAGCCCGCCGCCGGAATCCTCCTGCACCGCCCCCGAACTCAGCAGCAACATCGTGCCTGCCAAGCCCACCAGCATCCCGAGAATCGTCGGCCGGTGCAGCCGCTCTCCGCCGGGCATCATCGCCTCCATGCCCACCATCCAGAACGGTGAAACCGTGATGAACAGCGCGGCCAGGCCGCTCGCTATCCACTGTTCGGCGAAGACCAGACACCCATTCCCGACCCCCAGGGTCAGAATCCGGTGAAGGCCGAAACCAGCAATTCGCGCCCGCGCGGCAGGTGCGCCCCGGCCAGCCGCGCCGCCACCAGCATCAGCCCGCCCGAAATGGTAAAGCGGATCGCCACCATGGCGATGGGCGGAAACGACTCCAGCGCCATACGGATCGCCAGGTAGGTGGTGCCCCAGAAGAAGCACACCGACACAAGGGCTGCGTACGCTTTGAAAGAGGGATGACGAAGCAATTTCCAGATTAGCACCCGAGCGCGCTCGCACTCCGGCACGGGTGCACTAGAATAGATGCTTGATCCTCACTCTGACGATCAATCCGGCAATCGATCACAACGTTATCGCGGATCGCCTCGTGTTCGAGGACCGTGCTTACATTCTCGCGACTTCCGAAACGGCGGGCGGCCGCGGCATCAACGCCTCTTACGTAATCAAATCCTTCGGCGGCGATACACTCGCCATTTCGACCTGCGGCGGCAAATCGGGCGACCGCTTCCGCCAGCTCCTGTGCGGTTTGGGCTTCGCAGCCGAGTGCGTGCCCATCCAAAACGAGATCCGGACAAA
>JAKOWQ010000306.1 GCA_029781465.1 Pseudomonadota bacterium | reverse complement strand
GCTCCGCAAGACCCGCATTCCGGGCAAGGAGGTGGCGCGCCGGCTCGGCCTTTCGCCGGCAACCGTCAGCCGTATCCTGCGGGCCGTTCGCCTGTCGCGCAGCAAAGACCTCGATCCAGCTCCGCCAACCATCCGCTACGAGCGCCAGGCACCCGGCGAGATGATCCACATCGACATCAAGAAACTCGGCCGCATCGACGGATCGCTGAGGTCATTGGCTGGGGCGGGAGGGATCGAACCTCCGTATGGCGGAATCAAAATCCGCTGCCTTACCGCTTGGCTACGCCCCAGCAGGCGGCATGCCCTATAGCCTTCCCGCCGCGCGTTGCCTAGCCCCCGGCGCAAGTTGCAGAAACCGTTCGCGCCCCCTATCACAGGGCCGAAAATCAATCGGGAGAGCAGCGATGAAAGCGCGCGTGCAATGGCTGGATGGACGGGCCTTCGTCGGCGAATCGGGTAGCGGCCATGCAGTGGTGATGGATGGAGCGCCCGAAGCCGGCGGCCGCAACATCGGCGTCCGGCCGATGGAGATGCTGCTCCTCGGCATGGGCGGCTGTACCGCCTTCGACGTGGTGATGATTCTCGAAAAGGCGCGCGAGAAGGTGACCGCCTGCGACGTCGAGCTCGAGGCCGAACGCGCCGAGACCGAGCCCAAGATCTTCACCAAGGTGAAGCTCGTCTATCATCTACGCGGCTATGGCCTGAAGCCGGCGGCGGTCGAGCGGGCGATCAAGCTGTCGGCGGAAAAATATTGCTCGGCCTCGGTGATGATCGGCAAGACCGCGGTGATCGAGCACAGCTGGACGGTGACCGAGGAGGGGCCGGCGGCCTGATTTCAGGGTGCGCTGAGCCAATCTGCGGGATCGATGAAGGCCGGGCGGAAATAGGCGATCATGCGTCCGTCTGGCCCGCTGGAAGCATCCGCGCCCCAGGGTGAAACGCCGTGCAGCGCATGGCGGTGGAGCAGATAGGCCTCACCGGGCTGGGCAACGACGATCACCCGGCGGCAGCGCTCGAAAATGGTCCGCCGCAGCGCCTGATAGGATTCGGTGATGTCGACTTCGGCCCAGCGAGCGGCGGGAAGGCTGCTGTAGATTTGCGTGAAGGCTTCGCGCACCAGCGCGTGCGATCCTTCCCAGACGGCCAGCGGCGACGCGGCTCCGCGCGTTTCGGTCAAGGGCAGACCGAGCAGAAAGGCGTGAGGTTCGCGCAGGTGGCGCCGCCTTTGCGGCCCTTCCGCGCCAATGCCATCGATATGCGCGGCATCGCGCTTCAGCCGGTAGTTGAAGGCCGCTTCCGACTCGGCGGTGGAGCGCTGAGGATAGCCCGGATAGCAGACTGAAATCTGGGCGCGGTCGAGACCGGAAAACTCCGGACGCAGCGTGGTGCGGATGAAATCCATCGCTGCGCCGCCGAGCGGCGATCCATCGGCCACGGCGCCATCGGGTCCATTCGACAGGGCGTTGACGCCGACAAACCACGTGCCGCCGCAACGCCGCCAGCGCTCGTTCTCAGGCGCTGCAACAGCGGAGCGGGCTGCAGGCAGGGCGCTGCGAACCCATTCCGCCACGCTGACTTCGGCCCCGAACTGCAGCCAGCCGCGTTCAAAGAATTGCCGCGCCAGCGTTTCGCCGCCGGCAGCGGGCTCAGCCGATATGCTGCTTCCAGAAGCCAAGCATCCGCTTCCAGGCGATTTCGGCGCAGGCCCGGTCATGAACGGTCCGCTGCTCGTTGACGAAGCC
>JAKOWQ010000296.1 GCA_029781465.1 Pseudomonadota bacterium | reverse complement strand
CGCTTCGTTGATCACCTGGATCTGGGTGAACTCATACAGCCCTTCCTCGGCGAACTCGACCCCGATCCCCGATTGCTTGGCGCCGCCAAAGGGAATGTTGGGCCCGAAATCGAGGTGCTTGTTGATCCACACCGTCCCGGAATCGACCTCGCAGGCAATGTCGTAGGCCTTGTCGCGATCGGTCGACCAGACCGAGCCGCCCAGCCCCCACGGGCTGGCATTGGCGCGTTCGAGCGCATCGTCGATATCGCTGAACTTGATCACCGGGAGGATCGGACCGAACTGCTCTTCATCAACGATCATGGTCCCGTCGGAAACGTCGCGCACGATGGTCGGGCGGATGAAGTAGCCGGGCCTGTCCTCGACCACCCCACCGGCGATGATGGTTCCGTTGGCGCGGGCGTCCTCGAGGAAGCCCTTGACCTTTTCATACTGCATCTTGTTCTGCAGCGGCCCGATCTGGGCGCCCTGCTTGAGGCCATCGTCTACCACCGCCGCATCGGCCAGCTTGGCCAGCTCGTCGCACAGCTCGTCGTAGATCGATTCGTGGGCATAGACCCGCTTGATCGCGAGACAGACCTGCCCGGCGTTCATCGTCGCCCCGCCGAAGATCCCCGGCGCGACCGTCTTGGGATCGACATCGCCCAGCACGATTGCCGCATCGTTGCCGCCCAGCTCAAGCGTGATCCGCTTGATCGAGCTGGCGGCGCTGGCCATCACCTTCTTGCCGGTCTCGGTCGAACCGGTGAAGCTGATCTTGGCGACATCGGGATGGGTGGTGAGCACCCCGCCGAGATCGTTCTGATCGGTAATGATGTTGACCACGCCCGCCGGGAAAATCTCGGCAATCAGCTCGCCCAGCCGCAAGGTGGTGAGCGGGGTGGTCGGCGCCGGCTTGATCACGATGGTATTACCTGCAAGCAGGGCGACCGGCGCCTTGAAGGCAACGATCAGCACCGGGAAGTTCCACGGAATGATGCAGCCGACCACGCCGAGCGGTTTGCGCCGCATCTCGACCCGGCGGTTCTCGTTGTCCTCGATCAGCTTGTTCTCAAGATCGAGCGAGGCGAGGTAGCGCAGGAAAGCAGCGGTATAGGCGATCTCCGCGGTCGATTCGGCCAGCGGCTTGCCCTGTTCCTGGGTCAGCAACCGGCCGAATTCCTCAACCCGCGCTTCGACCGCGTCGGCCAGTTTCATCACCATGGCGCGCCGTTCGGCCATGGGCATCTTGCGCCACGACTTGAAAGCCTCCTTGGCGGCGGCCACGGCCTCGTTCATCTGCCGCTCCGAGCCGCGCGGACACGATGCCAGCACTTCCTCACTCGCCGGGTTGATCACATCCATGCTGGCATCGCCATCGACGAGCCTGCCGCCGATCAGCAGCTTGTAGTCCGACATTGTCCTCTCCTTCCGGCTCGCGGCCGACTCAGTATTTCACGCCCAGCGTGATACCATAGGTCCGCGGCGCACCGATGTGATTGTAATCGAAGCCCCAGCCCGCCAGCAGGTCGACGCTGGAAGTGACGTAGAACTTGTTCGCCAGGTTCTTGCCCCAGATCGACGCGTTGAAGCGGCCATCGGCGCTTTCCCAGTCGATATGCCCGCCAAGCAGGGCATAGCCATCCTGCCGCAGCCGCGGGACGTTGACCACCTCGAAGAACTGGCTCGACTGATACGACATTTCGGGATGAAGCGAGAGCTTGCCCGCGCCGCCATCGAACAGCGTCAGATCGACCCCCAGGTTGAAGGTCATGCTGGGCGCGTTGGACAGCCGGTTGCCGGCCACGTTGGTGCCGCTGACCGTGCCGGCGATGATCTTGGTGGAAAGCAGACCAAGCCCGGCATGGAAGCTCAGCATGTCGCTCGCCCGCACTGTCAGGTCGGCCTCGGCACCGTAGATCCGCGACTTGGGGATGTTGAGCAGGGTCTGCGCTGCGGTGCCGGGATCGACATTGATGAACTGCTGGTTGCGGTAATCGTAGTAGAACGCCGCCATGTTGAGCGTCACCCGCCGGTCGGCGAACTGGGTCTTGGCACCCACTTCATAGGCCGTGACTTTTTCCGCCTTGGCAATCGACAGTTCGGATGGATCGAAGAAGGCCTGGGCGTTGAAGCTGGGCGCGCGGTAGCCGCGGCTGACACTGGCATAGATCATGTTGCCGCTGTCGAACTTGTAGTCGAGCCCGATCTTGCCCGAGAGATTGTCGGTCGAATACTTCAGCTCCGACAGCGGGATCAGGTTGGCGATGAACGCACCGCTCACCCCCAGCGCGTCGGAGGTGAAATTGTACTGCCGCCCCTTGTCATGGGTGTAGCGCAGGCCACCGCGCACCGTCAGGCTGTCGCTGAGCGCGTACTTGAGATCGGTATAGAGCGCGAAACTGTCCTTGGTCTGATCGAAGCTGTTCTTGATCTGGCAGACATAGGGCAGCGCATCGGCGCAATCCTGATCGTCGACAAGATTGTCGCCGTTGATGTCGGTATCGAGCAGGATCCTGAAATTGCTCGAATTGTAGATCTGCTCATGGGCATAATAGGCGCCGAGGATGAAATCGAACGGCCCGCCGGTATTGCTGGTCAGGCGCAGGTCCTGAGCGAACTGCTTGGCTTCGTCGTCATAGGGAATCTCGAGCAGTTTGGTCGCGGTGCCATCGGTATCCTCGACGAAGTGCAGCGAGCCCTTGTCGTAAGAGGTGATCGAGGTCAGCTTGATGGTGTCCGAAAGATCGGCATTGGCGGTAAATGCCACCGACCAGGTGCGCGCGCGGCGCCGGTCGGGCACGTCGGATTCGATCTGGCGGGTGCTGAGGCCGGGCCGGTTGACGCTTTCGGGCGTGGCATAGATCCCGTAGTTGTGCGGGTTCTAGTACGAGGTTGAGGCACGCAGGGTGAAATCGACGCCATCGGCGGGCTCGAAATAGAGCGAGGCGCGCACCCCGTATTCCTTGACCTCGGCCAGATCGGGCATTCCGGGCAGCTGGTTCTTGAACCAGCCATCGGCGTGCGAATAGGTGCCCGCCACGCGCAGCGCCGCCTTGTCTCCCAGCGGCACGTTGACCGCGCCGCTGACGTCGACCCGGTTGTAATTGCCGTAGCCGGCGCTGAGGTAACCGCTGGTCTCGCCCAGCTTGGCGCTGCGCGTAATCAGATTGACCGCCCCGCCGGTGGTGTTCTTGCCATAGAGCGTGCCCTGCGGCCCCTTGAGCACCTCGACCCGTTCAAGATCGTACATTGCCACGCCCAGGAAGGCGAAGTTGCCCTTGTAGACCTCGTCGTAATAGGTCGCGACCGGGCTCGCCTGGTTGAGCGAATAGTCCGACATCGACACCCCGCGCAGCGCGAAAATCGGGGTATTGTCGCCGACGATCGCGGTCAGCTGGAGGTTGGTCACCTTGGTAACCAGCGAATCCACCGTATCGACCCGCGATTTGGACAGCGCATCCCCGCCAATCGCGGAAATCGCGATCGGGACCGACTGGAGGTTTTCCGATCGCTTCGCCGCCGTCACCACGATCTCGCCCGGACCGGCGCCATCTTCATCCGCGTTGTTCTGGGCATGGGCCGGGCTTGCCGCGAGCATGGCGACAATGGCGAGGTTGGGTAGCAGCAGCTTGCCGGTGCGAGAATTGCGCATGATATGCCTCCCTGTTGGCTAGTTCTTGGCGCGTTTCCGGTGATTTGCGATCGCCCGGACCAGGCCGGCGCGCATTTCGGCGCGCTCAAGCCGGAGCGGCGCCTTGCGCAGCTTGGCGATCTCGCCGGGCGAATAGGGTTGGAATCCGGCGGGAAGGTGCTGCCGGTCGAAGGTGTAGAGAGTCCAGTTGAGCAGCTCGGCCAGCCGGGCATCGTCGAGGTCGGTGCTGGCGACCCCAGGCACCCGGCCCAGAAACTCACGTCCGCCGGGCACGGCCAGGAACTTCGCCACCTCACCGCGCAGCGGCGGGGTG
>JAKOWQ010000078.1 GCA_029781465.1 Pseudomonadota bacterium | reverse complement strand
CCAGCCGCCAGGTTCCCGATGCCCCGCCGCATCACGAGCCCGAACCGCTTGACTTTCACTTCATCCGCGCCTCGATCGATCTGGTCCGCAACACCAGTCACGATGCGCGGGTGTTTCTGGCGGTGATGGCGATCAGTTTTTTCTGGACGATCGGCGCGGTACTGTTCGTGCAGTTCCCGCCGCTGGCCAAGAACGTGCTCTCGGCCAGCAAGGAAGTCGCCAGCCTGTTCCTGGTGGTCTTTTCGGTTGGCGTGGCGCTGGGATCGATGTCGGTCAATGCGCTGCTCAAGGGCAAGGTTTCGGCGCGCTACTCACCCCGCTCGGTTCTGGCGATGGGGCTGTTCGTCGTCGCGTTCTATTTCGTCTGCAACGGCTGGCAGGAGGACGGCGGCGGTGCCTTGCTTGACGTGGGTGACTTTCTTGCCCGGCCACGCGCGATATGGCTGATGCTCTGCTTGCTGGGCATCGCCACGGCCGGCGGTATGTTTGTGGTGCCGCTCTATGCGTTCCTCACTACCTTCGTCGACAAATCACAGACCTCGCGCACCATCGCGGCCAACAATATCGTCAACTCGCTGGCCATGGTCGCGGGAACGCTGGTTGCGGGTGGCTTGTCGGCCATCGGTGTGCCGATCGTTCACCAGATCCTGTTGAGTGCGGCGATGTGCCTGGTTTCGGCCTGGATCGCATCAAAGCTGGTTGCCGCAGAACGCGCCGCCAGCTGACCGGTCAGGCGATGTAGAGGCTCACCGCAAGGAAGCAGGCACAATAGGCCAGCAGGAACTCCTTGAGATCCTGCGCCGTGAACCAGCCATAGCTGCTCATGGCGCGCGGCTGGATGCCTGTGCGAACATGGGGCGGAAGGCTGCGGCGAAACGCGTTCCCGGCAGCTTCATCGGTGAGGACAAGTGACCTTCTCATGAGCCATCGGTTAAGAACTTCTTCACCATCGCACCAGCCGGAAAATCGTGGTTAATCCGCGTGTTCCCAAAGCGGGACAGGTTTGATGCAAGCCCTTTCGGCATGCCCCCGGATTGCGGTGCGATGGCGCTGCGGCTAAAGCCATTGAATGACAGAGACCAAGACCGTTAACGGCGGGCGCCTGCTCGTTGATTGCCTGATCGTCCAGGGGTGCGACCGGATTTTCGCGGTCCCCGGCGAGAGCTTTCTGGCCGTGCTCGATGCGCTGCACGATTCGCCCGAAGTTCAGACCGTTATCTGTCGCCAGGAAGGCGGCGCGGCCTTCATGGCTTGTGCCGACGGCGCGATGACCGGCAAGCCCGGTGTTTGCTTCGTGACGCGCGGGCCTGGGGCAACCAATGCTTCGATCGGAGCACATGTGGCGTTCCAGGATTCGCAGCCGATGCTGCTGTTCATCGGCGATGTCGATCGCTCGATGCGCGACCGCGAGGGTTTTCAGGAAGTCGATTTCGGGGTGATGTTCGCCCCGCTTTCAAAGGCGGTGCTGCGGATCGATGACCCGCGCCGGATCCCCGAATATGTCGCGCGCGCCTGGCAGACCGCGATTTCCGGACGGCCGGGTCCGGTGGTCGTGGTGCTGCCCGAGGACATGCTGCTCGACGAGGTGAGCGGGATTGCCCCTCGCCCGTCGGTCTACCGACCGGCACAGGCGGTGTGCCCCGATGCGATGACCACGATGATGCGGCTGATCGGCGATGCCGCCGCACCAGTGGCGATCGTCGGCGGCGCGGGCTGGCATGCCAAGGCACGCGAGCATTTCACCGCCTTTGCCGAGCGGATCGGTCTGCCGGTCGCAGGCGCCTTTCGCCGCCAGGACGCTGTGGCCAATTCAAGCACGGTCTGGGCCGGAAACCTC
>JAKOWQ010000043.1 GCA_029781465.1 Pseudomonadota bacterium | reverse complement strand
GCGCGGGCGCCTCGGCCTCCGCGCCTTCGGGAATCTCGGTGACCAGCTCGTCGGCCTGCTCGAAAGCGCTTTCGACCTTGCCGTGGTACCAGTCGATCCCCTTGGGCAGCAGATGGATCGTGCCGAACAGGTAGATCGTGGTATCCGCGTCCGAGACCTTCCACAGCGCGGGGGTCGCCACGCGCGGTGCGGGTTCGGTGACTTCTGGTTGCAGCGCAGGCTGCTGCTGGGCTGCCAACGGAGCGCCCAGAAAGGCACCGACAAGGGCAAGGGCGGAAATCAGCTTCGTTGCAACGGTGGTCATCGCTGGCCTTTCTGCGTCAGGAAATGTGATCGGGCAATGAACCGGGGGGTGGCTAACGATAGCGCTTCCACAGCCACACCGCGCCCCACACGGTGTAGGTGACCATGAATACGGCTACGCCATTGACCGATGGAAGCAACCCAGCGCGCGCGCCCAGCCACCAGCAGAAGCTGAGCAGGGAGTAAGCATAAAGACCGTAAAGCGCGCCTTCGCGATAGGCGTCGAGTTCGTGCTCGTCGATTGCGCGATGCCAGGCCCATGTGATCCATGGCAAGGCGGTGCAGGTCAGCGCGATCAGCGCAATCGCGGCCCAACCCTGCAAGGGCGCATCGGAGAACAGCGCAAGTGGCGGCGCTCCGATCCCCTGGGACTGCCCGATCAGCATGATGACGGCGATTACAGCCCCGAGAAGCGCGGAGAGGACCGTCAAGGTCCTGCCTTTGCGGACCGAGGGCGCGACAATCTCGGTGCGCGCGCTGCGCGAGATTCCGAGGACCGTTCGCACGGCCAGGCCCAGGCAAAGGACCGTTCCTCCAACCAGGCCCATGCCGACCAGCAGCCCGGCAGTGCTTAGCGGCCGTGACGGATCATGCGCCGAAAAGAACCCCACGCTCGCTCCGGCCAGAAAGATCGCGCCAAGGCTTGATCCCACCAGACCAAAGACCGAAGCCAGGCGGCTGCGGGCCGGGTTGGCCTCAATTCCATCATCAGCTTGCGCGGTCATCGAAAATCTCCTCGATAGAAAGCGCGAACAGCCGCGCGATCCGAAACGCCAGGGGCAGCGACGGGTCATGCTTTCCGGTCTCAATCGCGTTGACCGCCTGGCGCGAGACGTCGAGCCGCATGGCGAGCTCTGCCTGACTCCAGTTGCGTTCTGCTCGCAGCACTTTGAGGCGATTGTTCATGTCAGCATGACCTGTCTGTTTGTCAGGTATACCTTACTAGATGACGCGATTCGTCTGATGTGTCAAGAAAACCTGACATCGTTGCCCGAGCATGGTTGATTTGCCGCAGGCAATCGGCCAAAGGCCCGCCAATGAGCGAAACCGCGCCTTTGAGCTTTCAGGACATGATCCTGCGCCTCCACGCGTTCTGGAGCGCGCAGGGCTGTCTGATCCTGCAACCCTATGACATGCGCGTGGGCGCGGGCACCTTTCACCCCGCCACCACGCTGCGCAGCCTGGGGCCGGAGCCGTGGAACGCGGCCTATGTCCAGCCCAGCCGCCGCCCGACCGACGGGCGCTATGGCGAAAACCCCAACCGGCTGCAGCACTATTACCAGTATCAGGTGATCCTCAAGCCCAACCCGGAAAACCTGCAGGAACTCTACCTGCAATCGCTGGCCGAGATCGGGGTCGATCCGCTGGCGCACGACATCCGCTTTGTCGAGGATGACTGGGAAAGCCCCACGCTGGGCGCCTGGGGGCTGGGCTGGGAAGTGTGGTGCGACGGGATGGAAGTGACCCAGTTCACCTATTTCCAGCAGATGGGCGGGTTCGATTGCCGCCCGGTGGCGGGCGAGCTGACCTACGGGCTGGAGCGGCTGGCGATGTACATCCAGGGGGTCGACAACGTCTATGACCTGGCGTTCAACAACGCGGGGGTCAGCTACGGGCAGGTGTTCCTCAAGAACGAGCAGGAATTCTCGAAATACAACTTTGAGGTGGCCGACACGGATTCGCTGTTCAGGGGCTTTCAGGCGGCCGAGGCGGAGTGCCGCCGCTGCATCGAGGCCGACGTGCCGCTGGCCGCATACGACCAGGCGATCGAGGCCAGCCACCTGTTCAACCTGCTCCAGGCGCGCGGAGTGATCTCGGTGCAGGAACGCGCCAGCTACATCGGCCGGGTACGGGATCTCGCCAAGGGATCGTGCCAGGCCTGGATCGAAAAGAACAAGGCCGATTGGGAGCAGCGCTTCCCGGGGTGGTCGGCATGAGCACCTTCCTTCTCGAACTGCGCAGCGAGGAAATCCCGGCGCGGATGCAGGCCGGCGCGCGCGAGGCACTCGAAAAGCTGTTCCGCAAGGAGATGGACGCGGCGGGCGTTGCCCTTGGCGGGCTGACCGTGTGGTCCACCCCGCGCCGCCTGGCGCTGATCGCGCGCGATCTGCCCGCCGCCACCGCCGCGGTGAGCGAGGAAGTGAAGGGCCCCCGCGTCGGCGCGCCGCCGCAGGCGCTCGAAGGTTTCCTGCGCAAGACCGGCCTCAAAGAAAGCGATCTGGTCGAGCGTGACGGGGTGCTGTTCGCGATTCATGAAAAGCCCGGCCGCGCCACCGCCGAAGTGCTGGCCGAGGCAGTGCCCGCGATCGTGCGTGCTTTCCCCTGGCCCAAGAGCCAGCGCTGGGGCGCGGCCTCGCTCTCCACCGAAAGCCTGCGCTGGGTGCGCCCGCTGTCGGGGATCGTCGCGCTGCTGGACGGCGCGGTGATCGATTGCGAAGTGGGCGGGATCGCCGCCGGGCGTCTGACGCGCGGCCACCGCTTCCATTCCGAGGGCGAGATTTCGCTGGGCGGGGCCGAGGACTATGTCGCCAAGCTGTTTGCCGCCCACGTTATCGTCAACCATGCCGAGCGGCAGGACCTGATCCGCGAGAAGGCCCGCGCCGCCGCCGCTGCCGAAGGGCTGGTGCTGGTCGAGGACGAAGGGCTGGTGGTGGAAAACGCCGGGCTGACCGAATGGCCGGTGCCCTTGCTGGGCCGGTTCGACGAGGCCTATCTTGATGTTCCGCCCGAAGTTATCCAGCTAACCGCACGTACCAACCAGAAATATTTCGTCTGCGAGGATGCGGCGGGCAAGCTCGCCAACGCCTTCGTCTGCACCGCCAACATCGTCGCCGCCGATGGCGGCGCGGCGATCGTCGCGGGCAACCGCAAGGTCCTCGCCGCTCGGCTCAGCGATGCGCGCTTCTTCTGGGAACAGGACCGCAAGGTGCGGCTTGAGGATCAGGCCAAGAAGCTGGCGCGGATTACTTTTCACGAAAAGCTGGGCACCGTGGCCGACAAGGTGGAGCGCGTGGCCAAGCTGGCCCGCTGGCTGGTGGAAGAGGGGATTGTCAAACCCGCCCCCGTTCGCCCTGAGCCTGCCGAAGGGCCAGGCGCTGCGCCAGATGCCCTGGCAGCCAGGGGTGCTTCGACAAGCTCAGCACGAACGGTTGTGGAGCTTGCCGACCAGGCCGAACTCGCCGCCCAGCTGTGCAAGGCCGATCTCGTCACCGAAATGGTCGGCGAATTCCCCGAACTGCAAGGCCTGATGGGCGGCTACTACGCCCGCGCCGAGGGGCTGGGCGACGCCGTGGCCGATGCGATCCGCGATCACTACAAGCCGGTGGGGCAGGGGGACGATGTGCCGACCGCGCCGGTGACGGTGGCTGTGAGTCTGGCGGATAAGCTGGATAACGTCGGTTCGTTCTTTGCAGTCGGCGAACGTCCGACCGGTTCTAAGGATCCCTTTGCACTGCGCAGGGCTGCCTTGGGAATTCTGGCTCTTACTCAAACGAACCGGCTTCGGCTCTCGTTTGTTAATGCGTTTGAGCGAATCGGTAACAACTACAGAGCTCAAGTTGGTGGCGCCCGCGGGGTCGGCTTGATTGAGTATGGTGGCCGCAAGGTGGATCAAATCGCCGTCGATTTGCTCGCCTTCCTCGCCGACCGCCTCAAAGTCCAGCAACGCGAAGCCGGTGTCCGCCATGACCTGATCGACGCGGTGCTCGCGCTCGGCGGCGAGGACGACCTTGTCCGCCTGCTCGCCCGAGTCCACGCGCTCCAGGCCTTCATCGGCACCGAGGACG
>JAKOWQ010000239.1 GCA_029781465.1 Pseudomonadota bacterium | reverse complement strand
CCGCGCGTGAGGCCGGGGTGAGCATGCTGGTGCTCTATCACCTGGTCCCGCCGGTCCCGGCGCGGCTGATCGAACCGCTGTTCCTGGGCGATGCGCCCAGGGAATTTTCCGGCACGCTGCGGCTGGGCCACGACGGGATGATCGTCAGCCTGCCGGCGGGCGGCAAGCAGGTGAAATTCAGCGAAGGCTGGTAGAAGATTGTCCCAAGTGGCGCGAGTGACGGGGCTCGAACCCGCGACCTTCGGCGTGACAGGCCGACACTCTAACCAACTGAGCTACACCCGCGCAGCCACTTGGGAGAGGCGCCACTAGGCCAGCACGCGGGGGCTGTCAACACCTTCGCGCAGGGTGAAGATGGCAATTTTTCGGCACCTCGAAAAGCGCGCCGCACACCATGCTCAAGGCCGCATTAACCATTCCTTTGCCTGCATTTGCGAAGCTTGGTCCGCGGTGCCCGCTGGGGCACAAAGGGGGCCTTAATCGTGACCAAATTCCGCACTGCCGCGAAACTCGCCTGCGTTCTTGCACTTGCCACTCCGCTGATCGCCGAAGCCGGACCGTCGGTCTCGCTCGACAGCGCGGTTTTTGTCGAACGCACGGGCCCCGGATCTTCGCGGATGCTGCAACCGGCCAGCGCACTGAAGCGCGGGGACCGTCTGGTCTATGTGGTCAGCTGGTACCGGATGGGCGGCGCGGGCGGCTTTACCGTAACCAATCCCCTGCCCCGCTCGGTCTATTACCAGGGCAGCGCGCGCGGCGACGAGGAAGTCTCGGTCGATGGCGGGCGCACCTGGGGCAAGCTTGGCGCGCTGCGCATCGGCGAGCGAATTGCCACCCCTGAAGACGTCACCCATGTGCGCTGGCGCGTCGCCCCCGAGGCCGCCGCTACCGGCGCCGGGCGGATCGCCTACAGCGCGATCGTGCGCTGAACGATCAGTCCGCCAGCAACAGCACCGGGGTTTCGAGCAGGCGCTTGACCGCCTGAACAAAGCTCGCCGCATCCCAGCCGTCGACCACGCGGTGATCGCAGCTGATCGACAGGTTCATGCATTTGCGCTTCGCGATCCGTTCCCCGCCCACGCCGTCGGGGACGAACATCGCTCGTTCGACAATGCGGTTGGGTCCGATGATCGCCACTTCCGGGCGGTTGATCACCGGGGTGTGCGCCACCCCGCCCAGCGGCCCCAGCGAGGTGATGGTAAAGGTCGAGCCGGAAAGTTCCTCACTCCTGGCGCTGCCGTCGCGCGCGGCTTCGGCCAGCCGCACGATCTCGCTGGCGAGCTGCCACAGGTTCTTATCTTGCGCGTTGCGAATCACCGGCACCATCAGCCCGGCCGGGGTCTGGGTCGCCATGCCCAGATGGACCGCGCCCGAGCGGTGAACCACCCCGGCCTCGTCATCGTAGCGCGCGTTGATCATCGGAAAATCGGGCAGCGCCCGGCAGATCGCAGTAATCAGCAAGGGCAGCATGGTCAGCTTCGGGCGATTGCCACGCGCGCGGTTGAGCTGCTCGCGCAGTTCCTCAAGCGCGGTGACGTCGCATTCCTCGACATACGAAAAGTGCGGGATGTTGCGCTTTGACGCGGCCATGTTCTCGGCGATGCGGCGGCGCATCCCGATAACGCGGACATCCTCGTCCTTGCCCCTGGCGCCGGCCGGACGGAACCCGCCCGCCGCGTTGTAGGCCAGGAAGGCGTCGAGATCGGCGTGGCGCACGCGCCCATCCTCGGCCGGGCGGACCTCGGCCAGGTCGATACCGAGTTCCTGCGCCCGTGCGCGAACGGCGGGGCTGGCAAGGACTTTGGCGGCAGCGAGCGCAGGCCCTTCGACAGGCTCAGGGCGGACGGGCGAAGGTGCAATAGGCTCGGAAGCGGGCAGCGGTGCCAGTTCGACAACCGGTTCAGCCTCAACCTCCACTTGTCCTGAGCCTGTCGAAGGACCAGGCGCGACTTCTGCCTCCGCCTCCCCTTCTCCCTCGATTTCGATCACCACCAGCGGCGCGCCGATCGCCACCATATCGCCCTCCGCCCCGGCGACCGAGAGCACGGTGCCCGCAACCGGGCTTTCCATCTCTACCGTGGCCTTGTCGGTCATGACGTCGGCGATCTTGCCGTCCTCCTCGATCCGGTCACCCACCTTGACGTGCCAGGCGACGATCTCGGCCTCGGCGATGCCTTCGCCGATGTCGGGGAGGTTGAAGGTATAGGTACCCATGGCGCTTACGCTTTCAGCAGACGGTCAATGGCCTCGCCAATGCGGACCGGACCGGGGAAATAGGCCCATTCGAGGCTGTGCGGATAGGGGGTATCGAACCCGGTAACCCGCTCGATCGGGGCTTCGAGGTGGTAGAAACAGCGTTCCTGCACCAGGGCCGACAATTCGGCGCCGAACCCGCAGGTGCGCGTCGCCTCATGGACAATCAGGCATTTGCCGGTTTTCTGCACGGACTTTTCAACAGCCTCGATATCGATCGGGACCAGCGTGCGCAGATCGATGATCTCGGCATCGACGCCCTTTTCGCGGCACACTGCCTCGGCGACGTGGATCATCGTGCCATAGGCCAGCACGGTCAGCGCCTCGCCTTCCTGCACGGTCCGCGCCTTGCCCAGCGGGATCGAATAATAGCCCTCGGGAACCGCCGAGCCTTCGTGTCTGGACCAGGGCTCCACCGGTTTGTCGTAATAGCCGTTGAAGGGGCCATTGTAGATCCGCTTGGGTTCGAAGAAGATCACCGGATCGTTGTCTTCGATCGCGGAAATCAACAGGCCCTTGGCGTCATGGGGAGTGCTGGGGATCACGGTCTTGAGCCCGGCGACGTGGGTGAACAGTGCCTCGGGGCTTTGGCTGTGGGTCTGCCCGCCGAAGATGCCCCCGCCGAAGGGCGAGCGCACAGTGATCGGGGCGATGAACTCCCCCGCCGAGCGATAGCGCAGCCGCGCCGCTTCGGAGACGAGCTGATCGTAGCCGGGATAGATATAGTCGGCGAACTGGATCTCTGGCACCGGGCGCAGGCCATAGGCTGCCATACCCACCGCAGCGCCGATGATCCCGCATTCGTTGATCGGGGTATCGAACACCCGGTTCTTGCCGTGCTTCTTTTGCAGGCCGGCCGTGGCGCGGAACACCCCGCCGAAGTAGCCAACATCCTCGCCGAAGATCACCACGTCGGGATCGCGCTCCATCATGATGTCGAGCGCGTCGTTGATCGCCTCGATCATGTTGAGCCGCCGGGTCGGAGCCTTGGCCAGCGAAAGCGGCGCTTCCTCTTGGCTCATCATTCGTACTCCTTCCAGCTCGGCCACTTGATCCGGCGTTCGCGGATCGCCTGTTCGGCCTGTTCCTGAAGGTGCCAGGGCAGATCCTCGAACACGTCCTCGAACATGGTGTGGAAGGGGTGATGCAGCCCGTGACCGAGGATGCCGTTCTTCTCGGCCTCCTTGGTCGCCGCCTTCACTTCCTCGGCCAACTCAAGGTCCATCGCGGCGTGGCGCTCCTCGCTCCATTCGCCCAGCGCGATCAGGTGCTGCTTGAGCCGGTTGACCGGATCGCCCAGCGGCCATTCCTCGCGCTCCTGCGCCGAACGGTACTGGCTGGGATCGTCGGAGGTCGAATGGCCCTCGGCGCGGTAGGTGAAGTGCTCGATCAGCGTGGGCCCACCGCCGCTGCGCGCGCGGTTGGCGGCCCAGCGCACCGCGGCATAGACCGCCAGAGGATCGTTGCCGTCGACCCGCAGCCCGGCAACCCCATAGCCCACGGCGCGGGCGGCAAAGGTCGTGCGCTCGGCACCGGCAAAGCCCGAAAAGCTGCTGATCGCCCACTGGTTGTTGACCAGATTGTAGATCACCGGGGCGTTGTAGACCGCGGCGAAGGTCAGCGCGGCGTGGAAATCGCCCTCGCTCGACGACCCCTCGCCCACCCAGCTCGCCGCGATCCGGGTATCGCCCTTGATCGCGCTGGCCATGGCCCAGCCGGCAGCCTGGGGATACTGGGTCGCCAGGTTGCCGCTGATGGTGAAAAAGCTGTGTGCGCGGCTGGAATACATGATCGGCAGCTGGCGGCCCTTCAGCTTGTCGGCCCGGTTCGAATAGATCTGGTTGATCATCTCGACGATCGGATAGCCGCGCGCGATCAGGATGCCCTGCTGACGGTACGATGGGAAAACCATATCGTCGTCGGCCAGGGCGAAGGCTGCCGCCACCGAAGTTGCCTCCTCGCCGGTGCATTTCATGTAGAAGCTGGTCTTGCCCTGGCGCTGGCCGCGATACATCCGGTCATCGAAAGCCCGGGTCAGCGCCATCGCCCGCAGCATCCGGCGCATCGTTTCGGGATCGAGGGCGGGATCCCACGGCCCCACCGCGCGGTGACCCTCGTCCAGCACCCGTACCAGGGCGAAGCACAACGGATGGGTATCGGCTGCGGCGCAAGCCTCATCCGGACGAGGCGCGGCTCCCGCAGCGGGTATCTCCAGCCACGAATAGTCGACCGGATCGCCGGGACGGAAATGGGGTTCGGGGACGTGCAGCGAAAGGGGAGGCAGATTGCCCCCGATCGATCCGGCACTGGCGGGCCGCTTGGCCATGATGCGCTCTCCCGCTCCAACTCCGGCGCAGGGCGCCGTGGAAGCAAATTTTAGATGCGCGACATATTATTTCAAACCGGTTTCAACGTCAACTAAACCGCCACCGGGGCGGCGATATGCTTTTGCGGCTCGTAACCGCTGACTTCAAAGTCCTCTATGCGGTATCCGAACATGCTATCGGGTCGGCGCAGGATCGCCAGGGTCGCGGCTCCCTCGGGCGCGCGGGACAGCTGCGCTTCCACCAGATCGGCGTGGTTGAGATAGAGGTGGGTATCGCCCCCGAACCAGACCAGCTCGCCTGGCTCAAGATCGCACTGCTGGGCGAGCAGCCGGGTGAACAGGGCCGCTCCCCAGAGGTTGAATGGCAAGCCCAGCGCGACATCGCAGCTGCGCTGGTACAGCGCGCAGTTGAGCCGGTTCCCGCCGACGTGGAACTGATAGGTCTTGTGGCAGGGCGGCAGCGCCATCTGGCCCAGCTCGGCGACGTTCCAGCCCTCGACGATGTGGCGGCGGCTGCCCGGGTTGGTGCGCAGGCTCTGCACCACCTCGGCCACCTGGTTCACTCCGCGCGCGCGCTTGCGATAAAGACCGTCGCCTGCCGGTTCGTAAACCGGCCAGTCGGTCCATTGCTTGCCATAGACCGGCCCCAGCTCGCCCCAGCGCGCGGCAAAGTCCTCGTCCGCGACGATCCGGGCGGAAAAGTCCTCCAGCGATAAGTCCTCGCCACTGGCCTTGCGATAGTGATCGAGCGGCCAGTCGGTCCAGATCTGCACGCCCTGGCGGCACAGTTCGCGGATGTTGGTATCGCCGGTCAGAAACCAGAGGAATTCGCGGGTCGCGGTTTTCCAGTAGACCCGCTTGGTGGTGAGCAGCGGCATTGCACCGCCCGCCAGATCGAAGCGAATCTGTGCCCCCAGCACCGAACGCGTCCCTACCCCGGTGCGATCGACCCGCTCGTCGCCATGCTCCCAGATGCGGCGCATCAGCTCAAGATATTGCCATTCCCAATGCCGATCGGAGGGGGATGAAGCGGGAATCGCGGTGCTTGCCATGGGGGCTACGATAAACATGCGATTGCCCGCTTGCCACCCCGTGCTTGGCCCACTATAGGCGCGCTCCTGCCTCGGGCGCCCCTTGGGTGCCCGCGAACGGTCGGGGAATAGCTCAGCCTGGTAGAGCACTGTCTTCGGGAGGCAGGGGCCGGAGGTTCGAATCCTCTTTCCCCGACCATTATATCGGTGACAAATAAGTCACTGATATAATTGATAAAAATAAGCCATTTTTGACCTGTGCAGGAACTGTGTAGAAGTTTTTGCGGTTTGTCTCGAACGTCGGCGATTTCAGATCGTCGGTTTCTCATCATTTCTGGTCAATGACGGAATAGAGATTCGTATGCGCGACCCGCGCCCGGAATCATTCTGAACTCCGCCCACTTGCATGGCGCCGCTTAGGGGAGCGACGTATAGCTACGGCAGGTTTGCCATTTGCGCGGTTATCGAGACGCTAGGGTCGCGTTGAACATCGAAATCCTACCTGTAGGCGTGTCCAATCCCCACGAGGCGTCTAGCGGTCTGCCACAAATGCGAGCCAGCTCACGCTCTAGGAAACCATCGGCATTCGGCTGGGTGTTGGTGCGGCCATCTGCGGACTGCACGATCTTGAACGCCTGCCGCATCAGCCAGCTTCGCTGCATGGCATAGTCGGCAATCAGAATTCGCCCGCCCGGCCTCGCCGCCTTGAACATCGCCTCAATCCCGGCGCTCTTCTCCGCGAGCGGGACTTGATGAAAGACAAGGCTGGAGACTATCTTGTCGAACAGCCCGAAGTTTGCAGCATCGCGGGCGA
>JAKOWQ010000217.1 GCA_029781465.1 Pseudomonadota bacterium | reverse complement strand
GCGCGCGCAGCTGCACCACGTCCATCCCGGAACGGTAGATATCCTTGCCGTCGAGCAGGATCTCGCCTTCGACCCGCGCGCCCGGACTGGTGTCGTTCATCCGGTTGAGCGTGCGCAGGAAGGTCGATTTGCCGCAGCCCGAGGGGCCGATGAAGGCAGTGACATATTGCGCGCCGATGTCGATCGACACGTCGTCGATCGCGCGTTTGTCGCCATAATAGACCGAAACATCGCGCGCGGCGATCTTGGCGTCGATCGGGTCAAGGTCGTGTTGGATGGTCACCAGCGTTTCTCGAAACGGTTGCGAAGGTAGATGGCGAGGCCGTTCATCGCCAGCAGGAACAGCAGCAGGACGATGATCGCGGCCGATGTGCGCTCGACAAAGCCGCGGTCGATCTCATCCGACCACAGGAAGATCTGCACCGGCAGCACCGTGGCGGGCGAAGTCAGCCCCTCGGGCGGGGTGGCGACGAAGGCGCGCATGCCGATCATCAGCAGCGGCGCGGTTTCGCCCAGGGCGCGGGCCATGCCGATGATCGTGCCGGTGAGGATCCCGGGCATGGCCAGCGGCAGGACGTGGTGGAACACGGTCTGCACTCGGCTGGCGCCCACCGCCAGCGCCGCGTCGCGGATCGAAGGGGGAACGGCTTTCAGCGCGTTGCGCGCGGAAATCACGATTACCGGCATGGTCATCAAGGCCAGGGTCATGCCGCCGATCAGCGGGGCCGAGCGCCAGTTGGGAAACAGGCCAAGGAATACCGCCAGTCCGAGCAGGCCAAAGATGATCGAAGGGACGGCCGCCAGGTTGTTGATCGAAACCTCGATCATTTCCGCCCAGCGGTTGCGACCGGAGAATTCCTCGAGATAGACCGCCGCCAGTACTCCGACCGGGAAGGCAAGCGCGAGCGTGACCGCCATGGTCAGGATCGAACCCTTGAGCGCCCCCCAGATGCCCACGTCCTGCGGGCCTGTCGCATCGCCGCGGCTGAGGAAGCCCCAGTCGAAGGCGCTGACCAGCTTGCCTTCGCCCGAGAGCTGGCGGGCGAGTGGCTGCAATTCCTTGTGCGCGTCGCCGCGCAGGGCAGCGGCCAGATCGTCGCTGGCGGGAAGCGAAACGGTGAACTTTCCGGCCAGCAGCGCCGGATCGCGCACGATCCGCGCCGCGACCTCGCGCCAGGCGCCGTCCTCGACCTCGGCGGCTCCGGCATCGCCCAGCTCCCTGGCAGCGGCGAAGGCCACGACATCGGGCAGGCCCGCGCCCTTGAGTGCGTCCTGGGCGTCGGGGCCCTGCAACTGCGCCGGATCGACAGTGAGCACGCCCGTGGTCAGATCGAGGTCGAAGCGCAGTTCGGCGCGCTTGAACCCGCCGACAGCGTTGGCGGTCATGCTGAACAGCAGGAAGGCGAGCACCAGGCCCGAGAACAGCACGGCTGCCATGCCCAGCACCTTGAAGCGGCGCTCGGCCGCATAGCGGCGCTTGAGGCGAAGGGCGGCGGGATCACTCATAGGCTTCGCGGAACCGCTTGACGACGCGCAGGGCGACGAAATTGAGGGTCAGGGTGACCAGGAACAGCACCATGCCAAGGGCAAAGGCGGAAAGCGTGGCGGGGTGATCGAAACTGCCCTCGCCGGTGAGCATGGCGACGATCTGGAAGGTCACCGTGGTCATCGATTCGAACGGATTGGCCGTCAGCCGGGCGGTCGCCCCGGCGGCCATGACCACGATCATCGTTTCGCCGATCGCGCGGCTGACCGCCAGCATGATCCCCGCGACGATCCCCGGCAACGCCGCCGGGATCAGCACCTTGCGTATCGTTTCCGATGTGGTGGCGCCCATCGCCAGGCTGCCGTCGCGCATGGCCTGGGGCACCGCAGCGATCGAATCGTCAGCCATCGAGGAAACGAAGGGGATGATCATGATCCCCATCACCACACCCGCGGCCAGCGCGCTTTCGCTTGAGGCGCTGGCGATGCCGATGGCATGGCCGAAATCGCGGATCAGCGGCGCCACGGTCAGGGCGGCGAAATAGCCGTAGACCACGGTCGGAACCCCGGCGAGAATCTCGAGCAGCGGTTTCATCCACTTGCGCAAGGCCGGGGTGGCATATTGGGTAAGGTAGATCGCGCTCATCATCCCCAACGGGATCGCCACCACCATGGCGATGATCGCGCCGATGAACACCGTGCCCCAGAACAGCGGGATCGCGCCGTAATTGTCCGGCCGGATCGCAGAGGGATCGACCATCGGATCCGGCCCCCAATGGGTGCCGAACAGGAAGTCGGCCGGGCTGACCACCTGGAAAAAGCGCAGCGTTTCGAACAACAGCGAGGCGAGAATCCCGAAAGTGGTGAAAATCGCCACCAGCGAAGCCAGAACCAGCCCGCCCATCACCATCCGTTCGACCCGGCTGCGCGCGGTGAAATCGGCGCGCAGCCGCAGGAAGGCGTAAACCCCACCCGCCAATCCCAGCAGCAAGGTTACCGCGATCCCGATGGTGGAGTAGAATCCACTCGCCGCCCGGAACGGCTCGACCAGCGCGGCCGAAGCAGGGTTGAAGGCGGTGCCTCCGCCACTTGCCAGCGATTGGGCTTCGGCCAGAACCGCATCGCGCTGGATCCCGAAGGCGGGCAGCGCGCGTGCCGCGGGGGCAGCCAGGACGCGCGCCAGCACCAATGCCGGGCTTGCCGCCGCCCAGACGATAGCGAAGATCGTGGCCGGTGCGGCTGCCCACAGGGCAACATACCAGCCATGATAGCCCGGCAAGGAATGCAGATCGCTCCCCATGGCACGGGCCTCGCGGCGCAAGGCCCAGGCACGCGCGCGTGCCGCCAGCCATCCGGTCAGGCCCAGTGCCAGAGCAAGCAGGATCGGAATGGCGGGCGACATTGCGCGGGTTGCTCCAGAGGAACTATTTCAGGTCCGCGGCATCAAGCAAGGTGAACTCGGAAGCCGCTTTTGCGCTCTTTGCCTGGACGGCATCGGGCGAGACTACCATGCCCTGCTTGGCGAGCAGACCATCCTTGCCCCACGACTTGGCCCATTCGGCAACGAATTCGCGCAGGCCCTTGATCGCGTCGAGATGCGCCGCCTTGACATAGATGAACAGCGGACGGGCACCCGGATAGCTGAAATCCGAGATCGAGGCATAGGTCGGGGTCACGCCGCCGATGGTCAGCCCCATCAGTTTGTCCGAGTTCTCTTCGAGGTAGGAAAAGCCGAAGATGCCCACAGCCTTGGGATTGGCCTCAAGCTTCTGGACGATCAGGTTGTCGTTCTCGCCCGAATCGACATAGGCGCCGTCGCTGCGCACTTCGGTGCAGACCTTGTCGTGCTGTTCCTTGTCGCTGTCCTTGAGCGCCTTCATCGCCGCATCGGCGTCGCAGCCCTTGGTCAGGATCAGTTCCTTGAGCGCATCGCGCGTCCCCGAAGTGCTGGGCGGGCCATAGACCAGGATCGGCTCGGCCGGGAACGCCGGATTGACGTCCTTCCAGGTCTTGGCGGTATTGGGCTTGCCATAGGGGTTGGCGGCAAGCGCCTTGTAGATGTCTTCGGGGGTGAGCTTGAGGCCCAGTCCGCCCTTGGCCTCGGCAAAGGCCACGCCATCGAGCCCGACCTGGATTTCGACGATCTTGTCGACGCCATTCTTGGCGCAATCCTCGTATTCCGACTTCTTCATCCGCCGCGAGGCGTTTTCGATATCGGGAAACT
>JAKOWQ010000197.1 GCA_029781465.1 Pseudomonadota bacterium | reverse complement strand
CCCTCCCCGTGCCGGGGAGGAACATCAAGCCGCCTTCGCGCCCGCAAGATAACCCAGCACGCCCGCCAGCTTCTCTCTTAGCTCGCGGCGGTGGACCACCATGTCGATCATGCCATGTTCAAGCAGGTATTCGGCGCGCTGGAACCCTTCGGGCAGCTTTTCGCGGATCGTATCCTGGATCACCCGCTGGCCGGCGAAGCCGATCAGGCAGCCGGGTTCGGCGATCTGCACATCGCCCAGCATGGCATAGCTGGCCGTCACCCCGCCGGTGGTCGGATCGGTCAGCACGACGATATAGGGCAGTCCGGCCTGGTTGAGGCGGCGGATCGCCACGGTGGTCTTGGGCATTTGCATCAGGCTGAGGATGCCTTCCTGCATCCGCGCGCCGCCGGCCGCGGTGCAGATCACATAGCCGCACTTGTCCTTGATCGCGTGGTCCACCCCGGCAACAAAGGCCGCGCCCACAGCCATGCCCATCGACCCGCCCATGAAGGCAAAGTCCTGCACCCCCAGCACGCATTTCTGCCCCAGGATCGCGCCCTTGGCATTGGTCAGCGCATCGGGGTGGGGATTGGCGGTGCGGGCGGCCTTGAGCCGGTCGGGGTATTTCTTCTGATCGCGGAACTTGAGCGGATCTTCCTTCACCTTGGGGCCGGGCAGAACCTCGAACCCGGGATCGAGCAACTGGGCAAAGCGGGCATCGGCGCCGATCCGCCCATGATGCTCACAGCGCGGGCAGACGCTGAGGTTGTCCTCATATTCCTTGGTGAACAGCATCTCCTTGCACGAAGGGCACTTGATCCACAGGTTGTCGGGAGTGTCCCGCTTCGTGGTGAAGGGGAGCGAATTGCGAACGCGGTCCAGCCAGCTCATGCGGACTTCCTAGCACCGTGCACGGCCTGCGCCAACGCAGAGGTCATTTCTCGTATCGGGCCGGGAGCATCGGCGCCGTGCTGGCCGACGAGGTCGACCAGCACCGAACCGACCACCACGCCATCGGCCACTCGTGCGATCGCGGCGGCCTGTTCGGGAGTGCGCACACCAAAGCCGACTGCCACCGGCAGCCGGGTCGCCGATTTGAGCCGCGCCACTGCATCTTCGATGCTGGCTTGCGCGGCCTGTTGCAGTCCGGTGATCCCGGCGACCGAAACGTAATAAAGGAAGCCGGACGATCCATCGAGCACCGCGGGGAGCCGCGCCGCATCGGTGGTGGGGGTGGCGAGCCGGATCAGCGCAACCCTGGCGGCGCGCAGCGCCGGGCCAAGTTCAGGATCTTCCTCGGGCGGGATGTCGACGCAGATCACCCCATCGACCCCGGCCTTGCGGCACTCCGCCGCGAACCATTCGGGCCCGCGAATGGTCATCGGATTGGCATAGCCCATCAGCACCAGCGGCACTTCGGGATGCTTTTCGCGAAAGCGCGCGGCGATGTGGAGGATATCGGCCGTGGTCGTGCCCGCCCCCAGCGAGCGCAGGTTCGCCGCCTGGATCGCGGGGCCATCGGCCATCGGATCGGTAAAGGGCATGCCCAGCTCGATCACATCGGCGCCGCCTTCGACCAGCGCATCGAGGATTGCGGGCGTCGCCTCGGGCGTCGGATCGCCGGCGGTAACGAAGCAGACGAGGGCGGGGCCACGCGAGAAAGCCCTGTCAAAGCGGCTCACAGCTTCACCCCCAGGTGCTCCGCAACCGTAAAGATGTCCTTATCGCCCCGACCCGAAACGTTGACCAGGATGCGCTTGTCCTTGTCCAACTGCGGCGCCAGCTTGGGCAGGGCGGCGAGGGCATGGGCGCTTTCCAGCGCGGGGATGATCCCTTCGAGCTTGCAGCACAGCTGGAACGCCTCAAGCGCTTCGGCGTCGGTGATCGGGAGGTATTTCACCCGGCCGCTTTCGTGCAGCCACGAATGCTCGGGGCCGATTCCCGGATAGTCAAGCCCGGCGCTGATCGAGTGCGCCTCGGTGATCTGGCCGTCCTCGTCCTGCAGCAGGTAGGTCTTGTTGCCGTGGAGGATTCCGGGTTTGCCGCCGGTCAGGCTGGCGGCGTGCTGGCCGGTCTCGATCCCGTGGCCCGCCGCCTCGACCCCGATCATGGCGACCGCGGGATCGTCAAGAAAGGGGTGGAACAGCCCGATCGCGTTCGATCCGCCTCCCACCGCGGCGATCAGCAGATCGGGCAGCGCGCCGGTGCGTGCCAGCATCTGGGCGCGGGCTTCCTTGCCGATCACGCTTTGGAAATCGCGCACCAGCTCAGGGTAGGGGTGCGGGCCGGCGGCGGTGCCGATGATGTAGAAGGTGTCGTGGACATTGGCGACCCAGTCGCGCATCGCCTCGTTCATCGCGTCCTTGAGCGTCTTGGCGCCCGATTGCACCGGCACCACCTCGGCGCCGAGCAGCTTCATGCGGAACACGTTGGGCTGCTGGCGGGCAACGTCGACCGCGCCCATGTAGATCACGCAGGGCAGACCAAAGCGCGCGCAGACCGTGGCCGTGGCAACCCCGTGCTGCCCCGCACCGGTTTCGGCGATGATCCGCTTCTTGCCCATCCGGATCGCGAGCAGGATCTGGCCGATGCAGTTGTTGATCTTGTGCGCGCCGGTGTGGTTCAGCTCCTCGCGTTTGAACCACACTTCGGCGCCGCCAAAGTATTCGGTCAGGCGCGGCGCGAAGTAGAGCGGGCTGGGGCGGCCGACATAGTGCTCAAGCAGGTCGTCGAACTCGGCCTTGAAGGCCGGATCGGCCTTGGCAGCGGAATATTCCCGCTCAAGGTCGAGGATCAGCGGCATCAGCGTTTCGGCGACGTAACGCCCGCCAAACTGGCCGAAATGGCCGCGCTCGTCGGGCATGTTGCGATAGCTGTTGGCGGTTGGGGTGGCGCTCATGATGTCAGCGCGATTGGCAGAACACGGGGGTTGAGTCCAGCGCTTCGGCGAGCGCGCCCGGGCACTCAGCAAGTGACGAAAAAATACCTTTGGTTATCATTAAGTGTTACATAATAGCAACATATTACCAATCGAACGACATAACTGAACAATCAGTTCATTCAAACGACAGGAAG
>JAKOWQ010000189.1 GCA_029781465.1 Pseudomonadota bacterium | reverse complement strand
GGCCGAGGCCGCTGCGGTGCGCAGGTCGGTCGATCCGGCGGGGCGGATGATGAACCCGTTCCTGCACAGGATCTTCGGATGAAGCGGCGGCATCTGCTGCTGGGCGGAATGGCAATGGCCGGGGCGGGAGCACTTGCGCTGCGCCCGGCGGAAAGGGGCGCAATGCACGGCAGCTATTTTCAGGGGCTTTCGGCTGCGCTGAAGCGCGCCGGACTGATGCGCCCGGTACTGGTGGTGGACAAGGCGCGGCTCGAGGCCAACATTGCCGCGATCCGCTCGCGCGTCGACGCAGCGCGGCTGCCGCTCAGAGTGGTGGCGAAATCGCTGCCCTCGCCCGATCTGCTGGGCGCGGTGATGACGGGCATGGGCAGCGAGCGGCTGATGGTGTTCAGCGCCGAGATGCTGTTGCAGCTGCTGGAGCTGCACCCTGAGGCGAGCTACCTCTTGGGAAAGCCCTTGCCTGCGAGCGAATTCGCCCGAGTAATCGACCGGGCAGGGGCCGAGGCCGCGACCCGGATCGAATGGCTGGTCGATACGCCGCAGCGGCTTGCCGCCTATGGCGAAGTGGCCCGCGCCCGCAACTTTGCCTGGCGCGCCAATTTCGAGATCGACGTCGGGCTGCACCGCGGCGGCCTTGCCGATCCGGCCGCGCTTGCTGACAGCGTGCGCAGGCTCGCCAACCACCACGCCAGCCTTTCCGGCCTGATGGGTTACGATCCGCACGTCCCCAAGATGCCCAGCCCCGACAAGGCCTTTGCCAAGGCTCAGGCGGCCTACAAGGCGATGCTCGACGTGGTCCGGGCAAGCGATCACGATCCCGCGACGCTCACGCTCAACTCCGCGGGCAGCCCCACCTTCACCCGCCACTGCACCGGAACCGTCGCCAACGAGGTTTCGGTCGGCTCGGCCTTTGTCAAGCCGGGTGATTTCGAGCTGGATGACCTTGCCGCGCTGCAACCCGCCGCCTTTATCGCCACTCCGGTGATCAAGGCGAGCGAGGACCAGGCACTCCCCGGGATCGAGGCCCTGTCCGGCGCGCTGCACTGGTGGGACCGCAACACCCAGCGCGGCTTCTTCATTCACGGCGGGCATTGGCTGGCAAAGCCTGTCTCGCCTTCCGGGCTGGAATATTCGAAGCTGTTCGGCCGCAGCTCTAACCAGGAGCTGCTGACTGGATCGAAGCGGATCGACCTGAGGCCCGATGACCACGTCTTCCTGCGTCCCGACCAGAGCGAGGCATTGTTCCTTCAATTCGGCGATCTGGCGGTCTACCAAGGCGGCGAAATTGCCGCGATGTGGCCCAGCCTGCCGGTGAGCGCCTAGGCACGATTGACCATCCACCTGCGAGAAGAGGAAACCCGATGCACCCTATCAAGGCCGCACTCACCGCGCTGATCGCGCTGGCGCTGGGATTGCAGGGCGCGCAGGCGGCGGTGCCGCTGCCGCAGGGAGCCGAACACGGGATGGTGGTTTCCGCCCACCGCGAGGCCAGCGCGGCGGGGGTCGCAGTGCTGAGACAAGGCGGCAACGCGGTCGATGCGGCGGTGGCGGTGGCCTATGCCCTGGCAGTAACCTTTCCTGAGGCCGGCAACATCGGCGGGGGCGGCTTCATGCTGGTGCGCATGGCCGACGGGCGCCAGGCCTTCATCGACTTTCGCGAGATGGCCCCCGGCGCGGCCCACGCAAAGATGTATCAGGACAAGAACGGCGATGTGATCCCCGCGCTGTCCACCCGCGGCTATCTGGCGGTGGGGGTTCCGGGCACCGTGGCCGGGCTCGAGCTGGCGCTGGGCAAGTACGGCACGATGAAGCGCAAGGCGCTGATGGCCCCGGCGATCCGGCTGGCGAGCAAGGGCTTCGTGCTCGATCAGGGCGATGCCGAGATGCTTGCCGAAGGGGCGGAGGATTTCGCCAAGGATGCGCCGAGCGCCGCTGTGTTCCTCAATCGCGGTCAGCACTGGCAGGCTGGGCAGCGGCTGATCCAGGCCGATCTGGGCCGGATGCTCGCGCAGATCGCCGCACGCGGACCCGACGCCTTCTACAAGGGCGAGGCCGCGCAGAAGATCGTCGCCGCGAGCAAGGCACACGGCGGGATCCTGACCCTGGAGGACTTTGCCGCCTACAAGGCGGTCGAGCGCAAGCCGATCGAATGCGACTATCGCGGCTTTCACGTGATCAGCGCCCCGCCGCCCAGCTCGGGCGGGGTGGTGGTGTGCGAGACGCTCAACATCCTCTCGGGCTATCCGCTGGGCGAGCTTGGTTTTCACTCGGCCCAGGGGGTGCACTACACCGTCGAGGCGCTGCGCCGGGCCTTCCATGATCGCAACGTCAACCTGGGCGATCCCGATTTCGTGAGCGCCGATGTCAGCAAGTTCGTCTCTCCCGAATACGCCGCCGAGCTGCGCCAGGGCATCGCGCCCGACAAGGCCACGCCATCGGCCAGCCTGGGCGGGATTGCGATCGGCAAGGAGGGGGCGAGCACCACCCACTTTTCGATCGTCGATGCCGCGGGCAACGCGGTGTCGCTGACCTATACCCTCAACGACTGGTTCGGCGCCCGGGTAACCGCAGACGGAACCGGGATTCTGCTTAACGACGAGATGGACGATTTCTCCTCCAAGCCGGGCTTTCCCAACATGTACGGGCTGGTGGAAGGGACCAACAATGCCATTGCCCCCTACAAGCGCCCGCTTTCTTCGATGAGCCCGACCATCGTGCTCAAGGACGGTCAGCTGTTCATGGTTGTGGGTACGCCCGGGGGCAGCCACATTCCCACCGGGGTGCTGCAGGTGATGATCAACGCGATCGACTACCGGATGACCCTGACCGAGGCGGTCGATGCGCCGCGCATCCACGCCCAGTGGATGCCCGACGTGATCTTCCACGAAGCCGACGCGCTTTCCGCCGATACCCGCGCCGCGCTGATCGCCAAGGGGCACAAGCTCGAGCAGATGGACTACTGGAACCAGGTGGCGGTGATCATGGTCGGCGCGCCCGCCCTGGGCCGTGAGCCTCGTGGCACGATGCGGCTCTATGGTGCGATCGACCCGCGCCTGCCGGTGGGTACGGTCGATGGCTACTGACCACCGCCTTGCCACCGAGGAGGATCTGCCCGCGCTGCGCGCGCTGATGCAGCGATCGATCGAGCGCCTGCAGGACGCATTCCTTACCCCCGAACAGGTCCGCGCCAGCCACAAGGTGATGGGACTCGATACCCAGCTGATTGCCGACCGGACCTATATCCTGATCGAAGTGGACGGGCGGATCGCCGGGTGCGGCGGCTGGTCGTGGCGCGCGACGCTCTATGGCGGGGATGACAGCGTGGTCGCGCGCGAGCCGGCCCCGCTCGACCCGGCGAAAGACGCCGCCAAGATCCGCGCGATGTACACCGATCCCGATTTCGCCCGGCGCGGGATCGGCCGCACGGTGCTGACCCTGTGCGAGGATGCGGCCCGCGCCGCCGGGTTCGGTCGCGCCGAGATGATGGCCACGCTTTCGGGCGAACCGCTCTACCGCGCCTGCGGCTACCTTCCGGTGGAAGCAATCGAATCCGCCCCGATCGACGGGGTGCGGGTGCCCTTGCTGCGGATGGAAAAGGCGCTGTGAGCGCTCAGAACATCCGCGTCAGCACATAGAACACCGCGCCGACCGCCGCGCTCATCGGGATGGTGATGAACCAGGCCGTCACCACCCGCCCCGCCACGCCCCAGCGCACCGCGCTGGCCTTGCGCGCGGCGCCGGTGCCGATGACCGAACCGGTGATCGCGTGGGTGGTCGAAACCGGAATCCCCATCGCGCTGGCGCTGAACACCACGATCGAACCCGCCGTGCTGGCGCAGAACCCGGTGTGATGGTTGAGCGGGGTGATCTTGGTCCCCATCGTCTTGATGATCCGCCATCCGCCCGAAAGCGTGCCGAGCGAGATTGCCAGATAACATGCGATCACCACCCATTCGGGCGGGGTGAACTCACCCTGGAGGTTGCCGGTGGAATAGAGAAGGACGGTGATGATCCCCATCGTCTTCTGGGCATCGTTGCCGCCGTGGCTGATCGAATAGGCGGCGCTGGAAACCAGATGCAGGCTCTTGAACACGCCCTCCGCGCGGCGCGGCTGGAAGCCCTTGAACAGCCACGAAGTGATCAGCACCATCAGCATGGCCAGCGCAAAGCCGATCATCGGCGAAGCAAAGATCGCGATCACCGTCTCGACGGTCTTCTTCGATTCAACCGCCGCGAAGCCGCCGTGCGCGATCCCCGCCCCCAGCAGACCGCCGAGCAGCGCGTGGCTGGAGCTGGAAGGGATTCCGCGCAGCCAGGTCACCACGTTCCAGAACATCGCCCCGACCAGCGCGCCGAATACCACGCCCGGCGTGACCATGTCCTTGTTGATGATGCCCTTGCCGATGGTATCGGCCACGTGCAGTCCCATGATCCAGTAGGCGGCGAAGTTGCCGAACGCCGCGAAAGCCACGGCCATGATCGGCGAAAGCAGCCGGGTGGAAACCACCGTGGCGATAGAGTTGGCCGCATCGTGCAGGCCGTTGAGAAAATCGAAGGCCAGCGCGACCAGGATCAGGCCGACCAGCAGGGGATAGGCAAGCTCGTGCATTGCCGGGTTCCTTTTCGCTGGGCCTCAGCCGTGGTCGATCACCAGGCTGTCGATCTCGTTCGCGACGTCCTCGAAGGCATCGGCGATCCGCTCAAGGTGCTTGTAGATCTCGCGGCTGACCATGAAACCGAGCGGATCGGGACTGGCCTTCTGCGCCTGGAACACCGCCTTCATGCCGGTATCGTGGAGCACGTCGACCTCGCCTTCGAGCTTGACCAGCCGCGCGGTCAGCTCGTGCAGACGGCGTCCGTTGCGCTCGATATCGCGCAGCTGCGGCATCGCCTCGGCGATCAGGCGGCAGGCATCGAGCACCAGCTTGGCGATCTGCGCCATCTGCGGATCGAAACGGCTTACCTCGAACAGCTCGATCGCGCTGGCGGTCTTGTTCATTTCGTCGATGGTATCGTCCATCGAACCGATCAGCGAAGTGATCGCGCCGCGATCGAACGGGGCGAGGAAGGTCTGGCGAACTTCGTGCAGGGTCTCGCGGATCACCTCGTCGGCGGCGTGCTCCTGATCGCGGATGGTGCGCAGGTGAGTGGCGCGCTCGCCCTCGCCCCCGGTCAGCGAGACCAGCGCCTCGGCCGCGCCGATCAGACTGATGGAATGGCGCTCGAACAGCACGTAGAAATCGCCTGAGTGCGGCAGCAGGCGCTGAAACCAACCGAACATCGAAATCCCCCCTTCAGGAACGCGACACGCCTATGACACCGGCGTTGCAAATTTGCCATCGCCGCTGCCGCGGGCACGGCATATGTCCACAGCTTCCCTATGCCATGGTGCTGTCAAGCGGCCGGACATAGACGCGGGTAACCACCGGAAACCGGCCGGCCACCGCCAGCTCGATATCGCGAACGGTCTGCTCCACCGCGCGCGCGGGAATCGTGTCATCGAAATCGACGCTGATCACGCTGATCACCATGTCGGGCGCCTGGTGGACGGTCAGCACCTCGTGCACGGCTACAACACCGGCATGGCCTTCGGCGCAGGCACGGATTGCCGTTACCAGCGCCGGATCGGCGCTCTCGCCGATCAGCAGGCCCTTGGCCTCGATCAGCAGCATTACCGCGGTGGCCCCCAGCACCAGCCCGATCAGCACCGAGGCGACCCCGTCCCACAGCGGATTGCCGGTGGCCCAGGACAGCGCGATGCCCGCTGCCGCGATCGCCAGACCAGCCAGTGCCCCCGCGTTTTCCAGCAGCACGATCAGGGTTGGCGCGTCCTTGGTATCCTGCAGCGCGCGCAGGATCGGCGTATCGCCGCGCGCGCGGTTGAATTCGCGCAGCGCCTCGATCGTCGACCAGCCTTCGAGCGCGGCGGCCGTGCCCAGCACCGCGAAGGCGATGCCCAGATCGCTGGTCGGCTCGGGATGAAGCAGGTGCAGCACCCCTTCGTAGAGCGACACCCCCGCGCCCAGCGAAAAGACCAGCATCGCGACCACGAACGACCAGAAATAGAGCTCACGCCCATAGCCCAGCGGATGGCGTGCATCGGGGCCCTTGCGGCTGCGCTTGCCCCCGTAGAGCAGCAGCACATGGTTGGTCGAATCGACCAGGCTGT
>JAKOWQ010000176.1 GCA_029781465.1 Pseudomonadota bacterium | reverse complement strand
AGTTGCCTGCTGGCGCGCGGCCACCTGCTGATCGAAGACTTGCCCGGCATGGGCAAGACCACCCTGGCCCATGCGCTGGCGCGCTGTCTGGGTTTGCAATACCAGCGCATCCAGTTCACCAGCGACCTGTTGCCGGCGGACATCCTCGGCGCGGCGGTGTACGAACGCCAGCGCGAAACCTTCGTGTTCCATCCGGGGCCGATTTTCGCGCAACTGATTCTGGCCGACGAGATCAATCGCGCCACTCCCAAGACGCAAAGCGCCCTGTTGGAGGCGATGGAGGAGGGGCAGGTCACCATCGAGGGTGAGACCCGCCAGTTGCCGGAGCCGTTTTTCGTGATCGCCACCCAGAATCCCGCCTACCAGATCGGTACCTTCCCCTTGCCGGAATCCCAGCTCGACCGGTTCCTGATGCGGATCGCGCTAGGCTATCCCGATGTGCAGGCGGAACGGGCGTTGCTGGAAGGCGAGGACCGCCGCGAGATTCTGGCCCGGCTGCCGGTTTGCATGACACCGGCGCAATTGCACGAGTTGCAGGGGCGGTTGGCCGGCGTGCATATCGCGGCGCCGCTGTTGGATTACGTGCAGGCATTGCTGGCGTTTTCCCGCCAGAGCAGTCGTTTCCGCGGCGGACTATCGCCGCGCGCCGGATTGGGGTTGTTGCGAGCGGCGCGGGCCTGGGCATTGCTGCACCGTCGCGGCCATGTGCTGCCGGAAGACGTGCAAGCGGTGCTGCCGGCGGTGGTGGGCCATCGCCTGCATCCCAGCGACGATCATCTGGAGCAGTCGCCCGCCGCTCTGGTCGGGCAGTTGCTGGATGCCGTGGCGGTGCCGGCCTGAGGTTCGGCCGCCATGTTCAGGGCGTTGCGGCAACGCTTCGAAGCTTGGGTAACGCGCGGCCAGCGGCCGGCTCGTCAGCCGGTTCGACTGGATCGCCGCCGCATCTACATTCTGCCGACCCACCAGGGCTATGCATTCGCCCTGCTGTTGCTGCTGCTGTTTCTGTGGTCGATCAACTACAGCAACAGCATGGGCTTCGCCTTCACCTTTCTGTTGTCGGCGGTGGCGCTGAACAGCATGTGGCGGGCGCACAATAATCTGTTGGATCTGGTGATTCAGCCGAGTGGCGCCGAGCCGGTGTTCGCGGGGCAGGACGCCCAGTTCGGCTACCGCCTGGACAATCCCGATACCGGGCCGCGCCATGGCGTCGCATTGCAATGGCGGGATCGATCGCCCCGTTATGCGGATGTGCCGGCACAGGGTTCGACGACCGTGATTCTGGCTGTTCCCGCCGAACGTCGTGGTCGGCTGCGGCCGGGCCGGTTGCGCGTGCTGACCCGGTTTCCCCTCGGCTTGTTGCAAGCATGGAGTTGGGTGGAGTTCGAACAGGACTGTCTGGTTTACCCCCAGCCTTGCGGTGGGCGACCGCTGCCGGCGGCGATGGCGGGCGGCACCGGCAGCGGTGTGGGCGAGCAGGGTGCGGGTAGCGAGGATTACGCCGGTTTCCGACCTTACTCGCCCGGCGACTCGCCGCGCCGGATCGCCTGGCGGGCCGCGGCCCGCACCGATCGCCTGCTGGTCAAGCGCTTCACCGATCAGGCCCGGCCGGAGCTGTGGTTGGATTGGCGGCTGTTGGGGATGGAGCCGATCGAGCCGCGTCTGGAGCAACTGTGTCAGTGGGTGTTGAAGGCGGAAGGAGAAGGGTGCGAGTACGGCTTGCGCCTGCCTGGCCGGGAAATTCCGCCCGCGTCCGGCGAGATCCAGCGCCGCCGCTGTTTGGAAGCCCTGGCATTGTTCTAATCCTGCCGTGCTTTGCCGAGGAGTGCGGACAGGCCAGCTACGCTGCGAGCCTGTGGTCGATCTCCGCCAGCGCCTTTCCGATAGCGCTGATCCGGGTCCTGGCAACGCCCCATTCCCGGGCCAGGGAACGCCACTGCGCGGTAGCGCTTCTGACCTGCTCGACGATCTCGCGCCAGTTTCCGATGCCGGCTTGTCGAGCGATTTGTTCGATCTGCCTCAGG
>JAKOWQ010000151.1 GCA_029781465.1 Pseudomonadota bacterium | reverse complement strand
GGTTCCATTCCTGCACGTCTGGTTGGCGCTTCTCCCCCCGCCGGGCAAAGCCCGGCCCGCCAAACCCGCGGCGTTCGTTCGGGCGATTCGACAAGGAGCCGCGGGCCGCGGAACATTCGGCTCTGTCCGATGACGGAAGCCTGACAACGGGCTGCGGTGCAATTGCCCAACGGCAGCCCTAATCATTGCGTAACCCGCAAGGCGTTATCCCATAGGCGGCATGGAATACGTCAAACCATATCTCGACTTCCTCGGGAACCATCCCGATCTGTCGCTGGCCATCGTGTTCCTGATCGCCATGGGCGAGGCGCTCCTGGTGATCGGCCTGTTCGTGCCATCGACCGCCGTGCTGGTGGGGGCGGGCATTCTGGTCGGCACCGGGCACCTGCATTTCTGGCCGATCTTCTTCGCCACCACCGTGGGCGCCATTGCCGGCGACCAGATTTCGTTCTGGGCGGGCAAGCTCTATGGCGAGCGCCTGAAGCTCAAGTGGCCGCTGAACCGTTACCCGCAACTTGTTGCAAAGGGCGAGGATTTCGTGCGCGGCCATGGCGGCAAGTCCATCGCTATCGGCCGCTTCGTGCCGGGGGTGAAGGCGGTGATCCCGGGCATCGTCGGTATGCTTGGCATGGGGCAGGTGTATTTCGCCTCGATCAATGTCTTTTCGGGCATCGCCTGGTCGGCGCTGCATCTCGTTCCCGGCGTGCTGATCGGGCAGGGGCTCGCCTTCGCGGGCGAACTGTCGGGCCGGCTGCTGGTGGTGCTGCTGGTGCTGGTGACGGTGCTCGGCGTCGGCGGCTATCTGATCCGCCTCGGCGTTTCCAACCTGTCGCCGCTGCTCAATCATCTGCTGGAGCGGGTGTCGGCTTCGGCCAAAGCCAGCTCCAACGGCTGGATGCAGCGCTTCGGCGACGCCGCCTCGCCCGACAACCCGCGCTCGCTGCTGCTGGTGGTGTTTGCCGCCGTGGCGATGGGCGGGCTCATCGCGCTCGCCGCCATGATTGCCCGGCTTTCTGGC
>JAKOWQ010000138.1 GCA_029781465.1 Pseudomonadota bacterium | reverse complement strand
CTGTTGGCCCAGCAGCGCATCTACCAGCGCAAGGACGCCAACGGCGTGAGCCAGTACACCGACGTTCGCCCGGAAAGCCAGTACACGGTGCGCAACGTCAACAATTCCGGCACGCCGGCGCCGACCGCCACGCCGGTCGCGGAGGAAAACGCCCAGTGCAAGGGCGTGCGGAACAACCTGACGCGGCTGCAGGGCAGCGAGGCGATTGGCATCGACACCAACGGCGACGGCAAGCCCGACCGCAACATCACTGCCGACGAGCGCAAGACGCAGATCGAGCTGAACCAGGCTGCCGTCAAGGCCTACTGCACGCCTTCCGACGGCCAGTAATGAGGACGTTGGGGGCGGTGTTGCTCGCGGCGGCCCTGGCCGTCGCCGCGTGGTGGTGGTTCACCCGCGAAATGCCGCGCCGCGCCCAGCAGCGCGAAGCGGCGGCCGAAGCCGCCGCGATCCAGGCGCGCCGCGCCGATACCCTGTACCGCTGGCGCGACGACGCCGGCAACCTGCAGATCACCCAGGATCCCCCCAAGGGTCGGCACTACGAGCGCATCAGCAAGACCCCGCGCGAGGGCATCGAAGTGCGCGGCAGCGGCGACTGAGCGTCGCGAACCGCGATTGCGCGGGATCGCGTGCGCGTCGGCATGGCAGAATGCCGGTTTTCCCCACGCCGAAACGCCATGCGCCTGTCGCAGTTCCATCTTCATACCGAAAAGGAAACCCCCGCCGACGCCGAAATCGTCAGCCACCAGCTGATGCTGCGCGCGGGAATGATCCGCAAGCTCGCCGCCGGCCTGTACACCTGGTCGCCGCTGGGCCTGCGCGTGCTGCGCAAGGTCGAAGCGGTGGTGCGCGAGGAAATGAACCGGGCCGGCGCCATCGAGATGGCGATGCCGTCGATCCAGCCGCGCGAGCTGTGGGAGGAAACCGGCCGCTGGAAGAAATTCGGGCCGCAGCTGCTCAAGATCCGCGACCGCAAGGAGCAGGAATACTGCTACACCCCGACCGCCGAGGAAGCCGTCACCGATTTCTTCCGGCAGGAAATCGCCAGCTACAGGCAGTTGCCGGTGAATTTCTACCAGGTGACGACCAAATTCCGCGACGAGATCCGGCCGCGTTTCGGCGTGATGCGGGCGCGCGAATTCATCATGAAGGACGCCTATTCCTTCCACATCGACGATGGTTCCCTGCACTCCGAGTACCGCAACATGTACGAGGCGTATTCGCGGATCTTCAACCGGCTCGGGCTGAAATTCCGCGCGGTGGCCGCCGACACCGGCGCGATCGGCGGCAGCGCTTCACACGAGTTCCACGTGCTGGCCGATTCCGGCGAGGATTCCATCGCCTATTCCGATGCCTCCGATTATGCGGCCAACGTGGAACTGGCGGAGGCGGTTGCCCCCGGCGCCCGGCCCGCGGCCGCGGAAACGCTGCGCGATGTCGAAACCCCGACGCAGAAAACCTGCGAGGAGGTTGCCGCATTGCTCGGCATTCCGCTGCAGCGCACCGCCAAATCGGTCGCGCTGATGGGTGTCGACGGCGAGGGCGCGCCGCAGTTCGTTCTGGCGCTGGTGCGCGGCGACCACATCGTCAATGAAATCAAGCTGGGCAAACTGTCCGGCATGGCCGAATCGCGGCTGGCCACCGAGGCGGAAATCCTCGAATATCTCGGCAGCGAGCCTGGATTCCTCGGTCCGCTGAATCCGCGCAAGCCCATTCGCGTGATCGCCGACCGCAGCGTGGCGGCGATGGCCGATTTCGTGATCGGCGCCAACCGGCCCGGTTTCCACGTCGCCGGCGTGAATTGGGGTCGCGACCTGCCCGAACCGGAAACCGCGGATATCCGGAACGTGGTCGAAGGCGATCCCTCGCCCGACGGCAGGGGCCGGTTGGGGCTGTGCCGCGGCATCGAAGTCGGGCATGTTTTCGCGCTGGGCCGCAAGTATTCGGAAGCGATGCGCTGCACCGTGCTGGACGCGGGCGGCAAACCGGTCCATCCGGCGATGGGGTGCTACGGCATTGGCGTCTCCCGGATCGTGGCCGCGGCGATCGAACAGAATCACGACGATGCCGGCATCCGCTGGCCCGCGGCGATGGCGCCGTGGCAGGTGGCGGTCTGCGTGATCAACCCGAAGGCCGATCCGGACATTGCGGCCGCCGCGGAAGCGTTGTATTCGGAATTGAATGCGGCCGGAATCGACTGCGTGCTGGACGACCGCGGGCTGCGTCCCGGAGCGATGTTCGCGGATATCGAGCTGATCGGCATTCCGCAGCGGGTCGTGGTATCCGCGCGCGGTTTGACCGCCGGCACCTTCGAGTATCGCTCGCGCGCGGAATCGGAATCGGAAACCCTGGATCGCGGTGCGCTGCTGGAGAAACTTTCGGTGGCTTGAACGGGCTTGGTTTCATTTTCATTCATGCAGTTTCCGGTTATCATCCGGCCGTCCGCCCGGCGGATTTTCCACCCACCCGGAATATCAACCCGGAAAACAACAAGGAACCCGCAACGATGTCCGTGAATATCGAAAGCATGAGCAGCCTGGAGCTGAACGCGCTGATCCAGCGCGCCAAGAAGCGTCGCAACGTCCTGGCCAAGCGCAAGCCGGCCCTGCAGACCAAGGCGGCGGTCGCCCGTTTGCTGAAGTCCGCTGGCTGGACCTTCGAAGAGCTGTATGGCAAGGGCGGCAACGCCGCGGCTCCGGCAAGGAAAGTCGCGCGCAAGGCCAAGTCCAAGGTCGCCGGCAGCAAGGTCGCCCCGAAATATCGCAATCCGGCCAATGCGCAGGAAACCTGGTCCGGCCGCGGCCGCCAGCCGCGCTGGCTGGCGGCGCTGACCGGTGCCGGCCGCAAGCTCGACGAATTCAAGATCAAGTAATCCGGAATCCGTCAAACGCGGCGATGGAAAATGCCGGCGCAAGCCGGCATTTTCATAGGTCATTCCTTACAGATTGCGGCGCGCGCTGATCAGGAGATTGCCGAACACCAATCCCGCCACCAGCGCCATCAGCGTGCTGAAAACCGCGATCGCCGCGGTTTCGCCGACGTTGAGATTCTGCGTCTGGACCATGGAGACGACGCCGCGCAGGGCGACGCTGCCGGGCACCAGCATGATGATTCCCGGCAGACGCACCAGCGCACCCGGACGATTGGCGACGCGCGCATAGGCATTCCCGGCCGCGGTTGTCGCCAGCGCCGCCAGAAACACGCCCACCGACGCGCCCAGCCATTCCCCGCCGAATCGCGACACCAGATATCCGCAAACCGCCGCCAGCATCACCAGCGGATAATCGCGGCGTTGTGCCTGGAACAGCACGGCGAACGCATAGGCACCCAGCGCCAGCGCGCACCAGGTCACCCATTCCGGCTGCGGGCGCAGCGCCTGGACCTGCGGTTCGATTCCCGCATATCCGGCGACCGCCAGCGCGATCGCCGTGCCGATGGTCAGGTTGACGACCGTCATCAGGGCGCCCGCGAAGCGGGCGGTTCCGGACACCAGATGGCGATTGGCCAGTTCGCTGGCCGCCAGGGTGAGGGTCATGCCCGGCACCAGCACGATCAGCGATGCGATGATCACGGTATTGAGATTCAGCGCACCCAGCCAGTGGCTGGCCACGATCGCCATGCTGCCGGCCAGCAGCCCCGCCAGCGCCTCGAAGCCTTCGCGCAGGCGTGGCCGCGATTGCGCGGCCACCAGCAGCAGGCCGATCAGCAGCCCGTTGACGGCGGCAACGCCGATGTCCAGCCAGGGCAGCCGGAACAGTCCGGCGACCGCCGCCGACGCCAGCAGGAAGCCGAGGACCAGGATGGTCCGCGC